>JAZQVE010000066.1:0-21988 GCA_045631705.1 Akkermansia sp.
TGGGGCGAGAGCACGGCGGCGAGGAAGCGGTTCATGCTTTCGGGGGTGACGGCGCGGAGAAGGTCGGGCACGAGGTCATCGTAATCTGCCCCGAGGCCGAGGAGGGTGTTCACCGCCATGCCGGAGCAGCGCTTGCCGCAGCTCTGCAGGGCGAGCACACGGCTGGTGAGGGCGGTGGAGCGGGCGCGTTCCAGAGCATCGGCAGGCATACCTTCGGTGGCCAGGCGGTTGAGGGTTTCCTCGAGCACCGCGCGTGCTTCATCCAATTGTTCGGGGGCAGTGCCCAGGTAGAAGTAGAGGCAGCCGGCATCCACCCCCAGCAGAGAGGAAGCGGCGGCATAGTAGGCCAGCCCGCGTTTCTCGCGGATTTCATCGAAGAGCGGGCCTGCCATGTCGCGGCACCATTCCTCGAAAAGCAGCTGGGTAGGTGTGGAGTCGGAAAGCGCATTGGAGGCAGGCACGGCCACGGCGAGCACGGCCTGTTCCTTGTCCAGAATCTCCACCGCATCCGCAGGCATCTGGGCAGGGGTGGCGGTGCGCACGGCGGGTATGCCGGCGGGCATACTGCCGAAGAGTTTTTCTGCCTGCTCCAGCACCGCGGCGGGGTCGATATCGCCCGCGACGGCGAGCACGGCATTCTGCGCGCAGACCAGGCGGGCATGCTGGGCCAGCAGGGCCTCGCGGGTGAGGCTCTGCACGCTTTCCACATAGCCATCGCGGTGGTTGCCGTAGGAAACCGGGCCGAAGCACAGGCGGCGCAGGCGACGGAAGGCGAGGGCTGCGGGGTCTTCTTCGGCATCCATGATATCGGCAATCATGGCGTGCTTTTCGTTTTCCACCGTTTCAGCGGGCAGGGTGGGGTTCAGCGTGGCATCTGCCAGCAGCCCGAGCAGGGCAGGCAGGTCTGCGGCCAGACCGCGGATGGAGAGGTTGAAGGTGTTGTTGCCGGCGGCGCTGGAAATCGAGCCACCCAGGTTTTCCACCTCGCTGGCCAGTTGTTCGGCGCTGCGGGTGGTGGTGCCCTTGAGCATGCACTCGGTGAGCAGGGAATTGATGCCGGCGGTCTCGGCGGTTTCGGTCTGGCTGCCGGCGCCGAACACGATTTCGGCATAGGCCATGGGCACGCGCTTATCCACGCCGGTGACCACTCGCAGACCGTTGGGCAGGGTGTGCACCACGGGGGCATTGGTATCGGCAGCACTGCTGGCGGCATCGGCATCGGTATTGCTGCCGGTGGGGTCCACGCTCACTTCCACCAGACGGTCGGGGGTGAAGTAGGTGGCAGCGGCGGTGGCGATATCCTCGTTGCGCACATGGGAGAGCGCAGCATCCCATTCCTCCATGCTGTTCGGGTTGCGGCTCAGGTGCCAGGACATGCCCAGCACATTGGCCACGCCCTGCACGGTGGAAAGCCCGCGCAGGCGCCCGGTGAGCATCTGGCGGCGCGTGCGGCATCGGGCTTCATCGAAATCGGCCTTCGGCAGGGTTGCCATGAATTCCAGCACCGCATTGCGCAGGGGGTCGCGCTTGTCGCGGTCTACATCGAACTCCAGCACCAGGGCACCTTCGCCGGTGCGGTCGGGTACCGGCATGATGGATACATCGTGCGCCAGCCCCAGCTCATCGTGGAATTTCTTGTACAGCCAGGCTGAGCGGCCATCGCCCAGGATGGAGCCGAGCATGGAGATGGCAGCGGCGTCCGGATGGTTGGAGGAAGGTGTGCGCCAGGCCAGCATGAGGGTGCTGGTGGGCTGGGCAAATTCGCAGCGGTGGGTGCGCGGCCCCCACTGGCGCGGCTCGGTGGCCGGGGTGGCGGGCTTGGCCGGGCGGGCAGCAGTGGCTCCGAACTCGGCATCCACAGCGGCAAAGAGCTCCTGCGGGTTCACATCGCCCGCCACGCACAGGAACATGTTGCCCGGCACATAGCGGTCTCGGTGGTAGGCTACCATATCCTCATAGCTCAGCGCATCGAACCCGCTGCGGGTGCCGATGACCGGCTGGCGGCGAGGGGCCACCTTGAACAGTGTGCGGATGAGGGCGTGGTAGGCTGTGTCCTGCGGGTCGTCGTTGTACATGCCCATTTCTCGTCGGATGACATCGCGCTCACGTTCCCACTCGTCGCGGGGGAAGGCAGGGTGCAGGGTGAGCTGGCAGAGCAGGTGCAGGAACTCACGCCAGTGAGCGGCGGGGCCATCGATATAGAATACGGTGCGGTCGGTGCTGGTGTAGGCATTCCACATGCCGCCCAGTTCGGGCACGCGTTCGTTGAGCTGGCGGGCGCTCAGCTCCTCGGTCCCCTTGAACACCATGTGCTCCAGCAGGTGCGAAAGCCCGGCGCCCAGGTGCTCGCCCTCGTGAATGGAGCCGGTCTCAATCCAGACCTGGAGCGAAACCAGCGGGAAGGCGTTCTGCGGAGCTACTACCGTGGTAAAACCATTGGAACAAACGTGAACCTCGTGCTGCATGTGGGGAGTATCGCACACCGCACCGCTTCGCGCAAGTCATTTCGGGCTTGCCTGGGCCAGAATCGGGGATATACGCGTTGGTATAATTAGATTTATTAACGCTGCAAATGGGGTGGCATGGCGATTTTGAATGTAGAAAGTAGAATTTTGTATGTGCAAGTTCCCCGCGCCTTTGGCGCGACCGATACACAACTGCGCCAAAGGCGCAGGAATTCTGTACATTCTACATCCAAAATTCAAAATTCTACATCTTTGAGCCTCAATTTTGCGCTGATTTCTTGATTATGACAACGCGTGGGGATATAATAAGGTCATGTGGCGGAGATTGTTCTGTGCGCTGACTTTTCTGGCTTCTCTGTACTGCCTGAGCGGTGCGGCGCAGTGCGGCTGGCTCACGGTTGCCGACCCTGCGCAGGTGGAACTGCACCGCGCGTGGTATGATGTGTGGCTGGCGGCGGCTCTGCTGTGCTATGCGGGTTTCGGGGTGCTGCTCCGCCCGCGGAGTGTGCTGCATTTTGTGCTGTGCAGCCTGGCTGTACCGGCTGCGATAATATCTGCCATGGCTGTGCAGTACCAGGGATGGTACACCGTGTGGCCGGCGCTGCTGGTGATTGCCTGTGGGTATCTTCTCTGGCGCGTGTGGGTGGTGATGAATCCGAAGTGAAGTTCTGCAAAAAAATCCTGACTATTCACTATTCATTATTCACTATTCACTCCAACTGTGCTAGAATACCCCCGTTTCCGCCATGTTTGACCTTGTTCTCAATTCATTCTTTGCTTCCATTCCGGTATTCATCTTCTTCGGAATCGGTTTCTGGCTGCGGTACAAGAAGGCCATTGCCCCGGAGCACGACAGTGTGATTCTGCAGCTGGCCATGGATGTGGGCTACCCTTGCCTGATTTTTCACAGCATCATGAAATACATGGTGGTGGAGGCGAATCCGGTGATGAGTACTTTCGGCTTCTCGCTGCAAGGCATTCTCTGTGGTTTCCTGGAGCTGCTGGTCGGCGTGCTGGCGGCCTATGCTGTGGCCTGGGTGTTGCGCCTGAAGATTGGCACGGGACTGCGCACTTTTACGCTCACGGCCGGGGTGCAGAATTATGTGTTCTTTGTGGTGCCCATCATCCAGATGCTCTTTTCCTCCCCCGGTGACCCCACGCTGGGTGTACTCTTCATCCACAACATGGGTTGCGAAATCTTTATCTGGAGTCTGGGTGTCATCCTCATGTGCGGTGGTGTGAAGGACCTGCGCATCGGCATGCTGCTGCGCGGTCCGCTGCTGGCGGTTATTGTTTCGCTCATCATTGCCTGGGTGGGCCTGGGTGAGTATGTGGCGCTGCCGCCCATCATGAAGGCTGCAGAGATGATTGGCGCGGTGTCCACTCCTATCTGTCTCATTATCTTCGGCTGTTCATTGTATGACCTGACCCGCAATTTCGTGTGGCAGCCGCGTATGCTGGCGGCGGGCGTCATCACGCGTCTCATGATTGCACCGGCGCTTATCCTGCTGCTGGCCTGGGTGCTGCCCGTGGACCCGCTGCTCAAGCGCATCATGGTGATTCAGAGTGCCATTCCCAGTGCGGTGATTCCGGTGATTCTGGCGAAGCGCTTCGGCGGCCGCCCGGATGTGGGTGCCCAGGTGCTGCTGGCCACTACGCTGTGCTCCTTTGTGACGCTGCCGTTCTGGCTGGCCATGGGCAGCAGGTATGTGGTGCCGCTGCTCAGCACGGCTCCGTGAGTGAATGCAGATTTCAGAACGCAGAATGCAGAATAATAAGTTCGTGTGCGGCGTTTGCCGCACCAGTAGACAAAATCACCTGAGATTTCTCAGGTGATTTTCCTTTTCTCGCGCAGCCGGAAGGCTGCGCACTAACCGGTGATTCTGCATTCTGAATTCTGCGTTCTATGTTACCGCAGCATCAATCTGTCCCTGTCCAGCCCGGTGAGCGTCTCCAGCCGGGCAATGAGGTGGCGGATGACGGCCACGAGGGTAACCAGCAGGGGAACACCGATGACCAGGTAGCCCCACCAGGTCATGCGCCCTACGGCGTAATTATACTCCAGCGCCTGCTGGGCGGCGGGCTGATCGAGCACGGGCAGCAGGAAGCAGAGGGAAAGAATGAAGTTGCCCACGGCTGAAACCACCAGCGAGAGTCCGAGAAACAGGCTGGAGCGCCAGAGCAGGGCGTCGTAAGCCGTCTGCTGGTTCTGCTCTGCCACTTGTTTCTCGATGGTGGGGATGTCGAAGAGCGAATCAGAGTAGAGCAGTACTCGCAGCAGGGAATCCTGACGGCGGGCGGTGACCATGACCGCCCCGCAGAGCAGCAGGGGAATGGCGGCTTCCTTGGCGGCGTACCACCAGGGGGTATCCGGGCGGATGGCTTCGCCGCCGCCGGTGTTGGCGTAGATGGTGACCACGCCGGTGAGAATGGTGCCCAGCAGCCCGAAGAGGGTAAGCGGCTCCACCCGACGGCTCTGCACAAAGGTCCATACGCCGAAACCCAGCGGCAGCGCTAGTGCCAGACACATGGCGGGCGTGGTTCCCAGCTGCCAGATTTCCGGGCCGGGCATGGAGCAGTGGTCCAGCACCATGACCGGTGCCAGCACACTTAAGAGCACATTCAGCAGGCTTTGCGTTCCCTTGTCCATCACTTCATGGAGGCAATGGCGGCTGCCATATCAGGAGCCTTGAAGGTGGAGGAACCGGCCACGAGGCAATCGGCCCCGGCCTCAGCACAGAGCGGGGCCTGGGTGGCACCGATACCGCCGTCCATCTGGATGATGAAATTGAGACCCTGTTCCTTGCGGGCGGCATCCAGCACGCGCACCTTATCCAGCACCTCGCCCATGAAACTCTGACCGCCGAAGCCCGGCACCACGCTCATGACCAGTACCATATCCAGCTCGCCGATGTAGGGCAGCACCTTTTCCACCGGGGTGGCGGGGTTCACGGCCAGACCGGCGTGAATGCCAGCGGCGCGGATGGCTGCCAGGGTGGCATGCAAATCAACAGCGCCCTCGCGTTCCACATGGATGGTAATCATGTTCATGCCTGCCTTCACGAAACGGGGCAGGTAGTGGTCCGGAGCGTCAATCATGAGGTGGGCATCCAGGTAGGCGTCTGCCGGCACGGCAGAGCGGATGGCAGCGCAGATATCCGGGCCGAAGGAAATGTTGTCCACAAAGGAACCATCCATCACATCCAGGTGCAGCCAGTCAGCCCCTGCTTCAAGGGCGCGGTTGGCTTCTTCACCGATGCGGCGGAAATCACAGGCAAGCATGGAGGGGGCAATCAGCATGCCCCTATATTAGAGCCTTGCTGCTGATAAGGCAAGGAAAAACCGCCTGAGATGGCTCTCAGGCGGTTCTGGTTATCTTGAAAATAATTCCGGGCTCAGCTGGCGGGGTATTCCTTGGGCTCCAGCTTGCCGCGGTTGATGAGCTTCATGACAGCCTTGCTCGGCAGTTTCACGTTCTTCGGTTCCACGGGCAGTTCCCTGGAGCTGAACACGGGGAAGTCAGCCTCAGGAGCGATATCGCCACCGGAAGCCATGGAGAAGTAGCCACGCTCGGGGTTGAAGCGGCAGTTGATTTCCATGTTCGGGTTGCCGTCCTTGGTGAAGCGGTATTCCTTGGCCATGTGCCATTCCTTGCCGTCCCAGCGGAATGCGGGGCCGAAGGTGGCGCGGCGCTCATACTTCTTGGACTCCACGTCGCGCTTGAAGTCTTCCACGAAACCGCAGCCGCCGCCCAGACCTCGGCTCAGGGCCTGGATGCGCCAGCAGCTCATGAGGGTCCACTTCTTGATGGCGGGGTCGTAGATGTAGCCGGCGATCTGGCGGAAATCGGGGCCGTCCTCATGCTCCACTACCAGGGTCTTGATGACCTGGCCTTCCTTCCAGTCGAAGGGGCGCATGGAGTTGCCACCCGTACCTTCGCCACCGAAACGGCGGTGGGTCACCTTATCACCCTTCTGGATGAGCTTGGCGCGTTCCTCCTCGGGGGCAGCGTGGGGGTTGTCGCCGCTGTCCTTGGCGTCCCAGATGGAGAAGATGGCCATGCGCACGGGCTTGCCGTTCTCGTCCTTGTTGGCGAGTTCCTGCACGCCGATGTAGCCGCAGCCGAAGTTGTTGCAGGCAAAGTAGGTGCCGGGGGCGCTCTTCTCAATCACCGTTTCCTGGTAGGCAGCGGTGTGCTTGGGAATGGTGGGGCCGTAGTGAAGATGCACGGAGGTGCACTGGCGCTTGGCCATGTTCTCAGGCGCCCAGTAATCCGAATTGCGGTCGGCCTGGGCTTCCTGCGTGCAGCATGCGGCAAGTGCCACCAGGCCCGTCATCAGGGTGTAGATGCGTTTCATCGCCTGTCATTATAGCTGTTTTCTTTCTTTTTTCAAGTCTAAAGAATCACGGATTAGCATTGACTCCCCGTGCGTTTCGCGGTAAACTCGCCGCCGTCATGACTTCTACAGCTGATTACAAGGTGGCCGATATTGCCCTGAAGGATTGGGGACGCAAGGAAATTGCCGTATCGGAATACGAGATGCCGGGCCTGATGGCCTGCCGCGAGAAATACGGCGAGCAGAAACCGCTGGCCGGGGTGCGTATCACCGGTTCGCTGCACATGACGATTCAGACCGCTGTGCTCATCGAGACCCTGGTGGCCCTGGGGGCTGAGGTGCGCTGGGCCAGCTGCAATATTTTCTCCACGCAGGACCACGCTGCCGCAGCCATCGCTGCCACGGGTGTGCCGGTGTTTGCCTGGAAGGGCGAGACACTCACGGAATACTGGGATTGCACCTGGGCTGCCCTGAGCCACCGCGATGGCCTGGGCCCGCAGCTGGTGGTGGACGACGGCGGCGACGTGACGCTGCTGCTGCACCGCGGCTATGAGATGGAAGAGGGGGCCGACTGGGTGAACACCCCCTCCGACAGCGAGGAAGAGGGCGTTATCAAGGCGCTGCTGAAGCGCATTGCCGCCGAGCAGCCCGGCGTGTTCCACCGCTGGATGCCCGAGTGGAAGGGTGTTTCCGAGGAAACGACCACCGGTGTGCACCGCCTCTACCAGATGGAACGCGAGGGGCGCCTGCTGGTTCCCGCCATCAATGTGAACGACTCTGTGACCAAGAGCAAGTTCGATAACCTCTACGGTTGCCGCGAAAGCCTGACGGACGGTATCAAGCGCGCCACGGACGTGATGATTGCCGGCAAGGTAGCCGTCATCTGCGGCTATGGCGATGTGGGCAAGGGCTGCGCCCAGGCTCTGCGCGGGCTGGGTGCCCAGGTGATTGTGACCGAGGTGGACCCCATCTGCGCCCTGCAGGCTGCCATGGAAGGCTACCGTGTGCTCACCGTGGAGGATACCCTCGGCATGGCCGATATCTACGTGACCACCACGGGTAACTGCGATATCATCACCCTGGAGCACATGGAGAAGATCAAGGACCAGGCTATTGTCTGCAACATCGGTCACTTCGACAACGAGATTCAGGTGGCCCGCCTGCAGGCCTATCCCGGCATTGTGTGCACCAACATCAAGCCGCAGGTGGACAAGTACACCTTCCCCGATGGCCACAGCCTCTACCTGCTGGCCGAAGGCCGCCTGGTGAACCTGGGCTGCGCTACGGGCCACGCTTCCTTCGTGATGAGCAACAGCTTCACCAACCAGGTGCTGGCTCAGATTGCCCTGTGGCAGGACCGCGAAACCGCCAAGCCTTCCGTAACCGTGCTTCCCAAGAAGCTGGACGAAGAGGTGGCCCGTCTGCACCTGGCCAAGCTCGGTGTGCGCCTCACCACCCTGACCCAGAAGCAGGCCGACTACATCGGCGTGCCTGTAGAAGGCCCCTACAAGGCAGAAGCATACAGATATTAAAGTACGAGGGACGAAGTCCGAAGTACGAAGTAAAATTGAAATATGAGCACACTGCAGGCGGAGCTGGATTGGCTGTATTCCACTCAGGCTTTCGGCATCAAGCTGGGGCTGGAGGGGGTGACTCGTCTGCTCTCGGCCTGCGGTGTGCTGTATCCCCGGGCGCAGGTTATCCACGTGGCCGGCACGAATGGCAAGGGAAGCACCTGCGCTTTCTGCGAGAGTGTGGCCCGCGCCGCCGGGTATAAGACCGGGCTGTTCACTTCGCCGCATCTGGTGGAGTTCAGTGAGCGCATCCGCGTGAACGGGGTGAATATCCCGGATGCGGATGCTGCCCGCCTCATCGGCAAGGTGCGCGAGGTAGTGCGGGACTGGGATCCGTGTCCGACCTTCTTCGAGTTGGTGCTGGCAGTGGCCATGCTTTGGTTTGCCGAGCAGGAGGTGGAGCTTATCGTTCTGGAAACCGGCATGGGTGGCCGTCTGGATGCCACCAACGCTGTGCCCAAGGATGTGGCGGTGCTTACCCCCATCGGCCTGGACCATACCCAGTACCTGGGCGAAACACTTTATGAGGTGGCGGGTGAAAAGGCGGCCATTCTTTCCTGGCACCGCCCGGCGGTGTCTGCCCCGCAGGAGCCGGAAGCCATGCGGGCTATTCACGAGTCTGCGCAGCGCATGGATACTTATTGCCGCGTGATTACCGGCGAATGTGACCAGCCGCTGGGCCTGAAGGGTGTGCACCAGCGCCGCAATGCTGCGCTGGCTCTGGCTGCGCTGCGAGTGCTGCCGCATTTCCTCTGCAGCGCAGAGGAGGAGGCCCGCGGTCTGGCGGAAGTCCGTTGGCCGGGGCGCTTCGAGGAAGTGCAGCCCGGTGTCATCATGG
This sequence comes from Akkermansia sp., assembly GCA_045631705.1. Taxonomy (GTDB): domain Bacteria; phylum Verrucomicrobiota; class Verrucomicrobiia; order Verrucomicrobiales; family Akkermansiaceae; genus Akkermansia. Next base: position 9,215 of record JAZQVE010000066.1, read on the forward strand.
ACGGCGCGCACAACCCGCATGCCATGCATGTGCTCACCCGAACCTGGCGCGAGACATTCGGCGCGCAGAAAGCCCATTGCATCTATGCCGGTTCGGCAGATAAGGCTCTGGATGAAGTGCTGGAGCTGCTTTCCCCCATTGTAGGTGAGTGGGTGCTGCCCCCGGTGCAGTCTCCGCGTATTCTTTCCCCTGCCGAAATGGCCGCCAAGGTGCAGGCGGTGTCTACGGCACCCATATCCACCCCTGCCACGCTGGCCGAATGCCTGGCCAATATGCCTGCCGGCACTCTCATCTGCGGGTCTTTCTTCCTCCTCGGCGAGGCAAAGGCGGTTCTCCGCAGCGCGGAGTATCGCACTACGGTGCAGTGATTATTTGGCGAGTAGGTATGGTTCTATTCGAAGCACGGGACTTTAGTCCCGCTTATGTTTTCGGGACTAAAGTCCCGTGCTCCGACAGATTTGCGGCCTCGAATCGCAATTGTCTTGCGAAATGAAAGGATGAACAGCGCTATAATAAAAGACGCGCATGGAAACCTCCATGCGCGTAATTTGGTGATTTGTGTGTCCGAGTCTTAGATCTCAATGTACTTGGCCTTGGGGAAGTTGCAGAGCGGGCAGCGCTCCGGCTCGGTGCCTTCGGCAAAGGTGTCGCCGCAGAGCGGGCATACGTAGTACTTGGCGGGCAGGTCGAGCTTTTCACCGGATTCGAGCTGGGCAAGGGCCTTGCTGTACAGGTCGGCGTGCTCCTTCTCTGCTTCGTTGGCCCAGGTGAAGCTGCGCACGGCGTCGGAGATTTCCTCTTCCTGAGCCTTGGCAATCATGGGGGGATACATGTCGGTGAACTCGTAGGTCTCGCCGGCAATGGCGGCCTTCAGGTTCTCAACGGTGTTGCCCACCTCGATGTGCATCTCGATGTCGATGGGAGCCTGGCCCAGCTTCACGAGCACCTTGTTGTGGTTGGTGGCGTGAATGCGCTCAGCGCGGCTGGCGGCAGCGAAGAGCTTTTCGATGAGCGGATAGCCCTCCTGGGCGGCGCGGGTTGCATAAGCAGCGTACTTGGCGCTGGCGGTGCTTTCGCCGATGATGGCGGTCTTGAGGTTGTCGATTGTTGTCATGGCCGTAGTGTAATCCTATTTTAGAATAATTACAAGAAAAATCTGCGAATTATTGAAAAATAATTTATTTTTCACTTAAATAGCAGCGATGATGGCATCGCCCATACCACGGGTGCCAACGCGGATTTCGCCCTCAGCGCCGGTGGCGAGGTCGCCTGTGCGGTAGCCGGCAGCGATGACCTTGCGGACGGCGGCGTCCACGGCATCGGCAGCGGCGGTTTCCTTGCAGGTGTAGCGCAGGAGCATGCCCATGGAGAGAATCTGAGCGATGGGGTTTGCAATACCCTTGCCTGCGATGTCGGGTGCGGAGCCGCCGGAGGGCTCGTAGAGGCCGAAGAAGGTATTGGAGCCGTGGCTGAGGGAGGCACTGGGCAGCATGCCGAGGGAGCCGCAGACGATGGCCATCTCATCCGTCAGGATATCGCCGAAGGTATTTTCGGTAACCATCACATCGAACTGCTTCGGGTTGCGCACCAGCTGCATGGCGGCGTTGTCCACATACATGTGGGTGAGCTCCACATCCGGGTATTCAGGGGCAATGGCGTTCATCACATCGCGCCACATCACGGAGGACGCCAGCACGTTGGCCTTATCCACGCTGCAGAGCTTCCCGCTGCGGCCGCGGGCGGCTTCGAAGGCCACGCGGGCAATGCGCTCCACCTCGCTCTTCTTGTAGATGAGGGTGTCCAGACCGATGGTTTCGCCATCGCGCTCGCCGTAGAACTTGGGTTCGCCGAAGTACATGCCGCCGGTGAGTTCGCGCACGCAGAGGATATCGAACCCGCCGGGGATAAGGGAGTTCTTCACGGGAGAGGCATCCACCAGCTCGGGCAGGCAGATACCGGGGCGCAGGTTGGCAAACAGGGAGAAATGTTTTCTGAGGGGGAGCAGGGCACCGCGTTCCGGACGTTCATCCGGGGGCAGGGAATCCCACTTCGGGCCACCCACAGAGCCGAAGAGAATGGCATCTGCGGCCTCACAGGCAGCCAGAGTCTCTGCGGGCAGGGCTTTGCCGCAGTTGTCGATGCCGGCGCCGCCCACGAAGCATTCGGTGCGCTCGGTCTTGAAGCCGAACTTCTCTTCCACGGCATCGAGCACGCGAAGTGCCTCAGCCATAACCTCCGGGCCGATACCATCGCCCGCCAGGACTGCAATCTTGTAGGTGTTCATGTCTGGTGGGAATGATACACCTCAACGCGAGCGCTGTCAATGGTACAGCGTGGCTGTATCTGCTTACTGCTGGAAGCAGCTGCGGGGGAAATACAGCGGCTCCGAAATGAAGGGAGTGCCCAGCTCATCATTGCCGAAAAGACGAAGCTCCATGGCGACGGGTGGAGCGTCGAATTCATGGCAGCCGCTGCAGGAAAAGACGGCGCCGGGTGCCAGGGTGGGATAGTCGCTGAATACCTTGGATGCTTCGATGATGCGGGTGTTGCCGTTGCGGTCGCGGAGCGTCCATTTGCGCCCCAGCAGGCGCACAGTCCGGCTGCCGGCATTGCAGATGCTGATGCGGAAGACGGTGCGGTACACCGGGCGGGGGCGCCGCAAGGCCTGCACCCCGGACATGACGAGACGCAGCTCCAGCGGAGCGTAGACCGGGAGACTGGGGCATTTAGTGCTCATATCCTTCGCCTACGGCGATGGTGGAAATGGCGCCGGTAGCATCCTTGATACCGCGTACTTTTTCCAGCGTGGGGGTCTCGCCGGGAGCCAGGGACATAAGCTCCACGAGTTTTTCCATGTGGCTGTTCATGGCGTCTACCTTCAGGCGTTTGGCGGTGCGGGGATGCAGCCCGCTCAGGATTTCACTGAAATAGGCGGGGGCATCTGCGTAGAAAATCGCGGCAGCCTGGCTGGCATCGAAGCGCTGCTCCAGCGCTGCGGCAGCTGCTTCCAGTGCGCGCACCCAGCCACCCAGTGCCAGCAGATGCGCCAGGTCCGGGTCGCGCAGGGCGGTGAGTTCGTCGTTCACTGCTCCCTGTGTAGAGGAAAGGATGCGTTTGAATTCCTCCAGCTGGCCTTTTTCTGCGTGTTCCAGCAGGCTGGCGGAATAGGTGTTCATTCTGTCACCCACACCCATGGCCTTGCCATAGCGGGAGAGATCCAGGGCAATGGGTTTGATATCATTCATGTGGCCGCTACGCACCGCGATGAAGCCATCGGCCAGGAGATAGCCCATCTCCAGTGCCATCTTGCCGGCGTTCAGAGGCAGGCTCTCGGAGCGGCGGCGCAGCACATAATCCTCCGGAATGGAGGGCAGGGTATCCAGCTGGGCAAATATCTTGCTGATGGAGGGAGCCGTGTAGACATTGATGCCCAGCTCCTGGTTGGAATGGGAGTCATCCAGCAGGGCATCGTCCCGGAACATGGCGGGTACCTCACCCGGACGGCGGGTGCTTTCCTCCGTTGTGGCGTACTCCGGAATGCCATCGAATGCGGTGTCGACTGCTTCCTCGCTGAAATCAGTGAGTTCCTGAGCGGTCAGCAGTGGCGCACACAGCATGGTTGCAGTAAGCAGAATGTGAGGGAAAGACGGTTTCATCATAAAGACGTAGCGGTTACTTTAGGCTTGACTCATTACCCAGTTTACATTACTATCGCTCCGCGTCAAGTATCTGCTGGAGTGCTGACGCAAAAATGGCCTGATTAGTACAGCGATTCGGGCCTTCTGTCTCACCTGAAAAAATAGATTATGGAGTCGTCTCACCAATGGTTTGATTTTTTCTGGCTTGTCGCCTATTTCCTTGTGCTGGTCGGCATGTCGGGTTATGGTTTTCACCGTCTGATGATGGTGATGCTGTATATCAAGCATCGCAAGGATGTGCCGCAGCCTAAGGCTCAGTGGGATGAATGGCCCATGGTGACCATTCAGCTGCCCATGTTCAACGAGAAATTCGTGGTGGAAGGCCTGCTGAAGAAGGTAACAGCCATTGACTACCCCAAGGATAAGCTCGAAATCCAGATTCTGGATGACTCCACGGACGATACCTACGAACTCTGCAAACAGCAGGTGGAGTATTATCGCGCTCAGGGCTTTGATATTGTGTGCCTTCACCGCGAGGACCGCACCGGTTTCAAGGCCGGTGCACTGGAAGCTGCCGATGCTGTGGCCAAGGGCGAGTTTCTGCTGATTCTGGATGCTGACTTCCGCCCGGAGCCGGACATTCTGAAAGTGTGTGTACCCTATTTCACAGACCCGCAGATTGGTGTGGTGCAGACCCGCTGGGCTCACATCAACCGCAACTACAATCTGCTCACCCGCCTGCAGAGCATTTTCCTGGATGGTCACTTTGCTCTGGAGCAGACCTGCCGCAACCGCTCCGGCCGCTTCTTCACCTTCAATGGTACCGCCGGTATGTGGCGCAAGAGCACCATCATCGATGCCGGTGGCTGGGAGCACGACACCATCACCGAGGATATGGACCTTTCCTACCGTGCCCAGATGAAGGGCTGGCGCTTTGTGTATCTCAATGACTATGAGACACCTGCCGAACTTCCGGTGGATATGGACGGCTTCAAGGCCCAGCAGCACCGCTGGACCAAGGGGTGCATCCAGGTGTGCCGCAAGATGTTCTTTGATATCTGGCGTTCCAATGCTCCCTTCAAGGCCAAGATGGAGGCCACAACCCATCTGACCTGCAATTTCTCCTACCTTGCGCTCATTCTGCTGTGCTTCCTGGTGATGCCGGTCTGCACGGGTATGGTAGCACCCACGGGTGATTGGGCCTGGGACCAGTGGCAGATGATTCTGCTGACGTTCACGCTGTTCTTCTTTGCCACCATCTCCGTCTGCCTGTTTTACATTGCGGCAGAAATCATTGTGCGTCCCCGCCGCTGGTACATGGTGTTCCCGCTCATGATTCCGCTGCTGGCGCTGGGTGTGGGTATGGCGGTGAACAACGCCAAGGCCGTGCTGGAGGCTATGGCCGGGCAGCAGAGCGAGTTTGTGCGCACTCCCAAGTTCGGCGAATCCAATCAGGGCTCCCTTTCCATCGAAAAACGCGCCAAGGGGTACAAGGCCATCAAGTCCTTCATGGTGCCGTTCCTGGAGCTCTGCTTTGCTCTCTTCTTCGGCTACGTGGAGTACCTGAACTTCCGCAATGGCGATTACCTTACCCTGGTGCTCATGACTCCCTTCCTCGGTTTCTACTATACCAGTTTTGCTTCCATTGCCCGTCTGGTGGATGGTGCCATGCAGAAGCGCCGGGCTGCCAGGGCCTGATATCTGTTAAGAAAGATTTTCTCTGATGAATAAGTTCTTTTACAACGGTGTGATGCTCTGCCTGCTGGCGGGGTGCAGCACCCTGCTCAGTTCATGCGGTCTTTTCCGCCCGGGGAAGACGCTGTACGCTGAGGATATTCCGCCCAAGGCCGTCGTTCGCGATGGTGTGGCGGTTACCCTGAGTGACCAGAAACTCACCGTGTTCAAGGAGGGTAAGAAGGTTAAGGATTACAGCATCAGCTCCTCCAAGTTCGGTATCGGCAATACCAACGGCAGCAACCGCACGCCCCTGGGTATCCACGCCATTTCCCAGAAGAATGGCGAAGGACAGCCCCAGGGTATGGTGTTCAAGGCCTGCAAGCCCACTGGTGAAGTGGTGGATGTGGATGCCGCCGGCCGCGACCCGGTGGTCACCCGCGTGATTCAGCTGGCCGGCCTGGAAAGCGAGAACCGCTCCACCCACCGCCGCCGCATCTATATTCACGGCACCCCGGAGGAACGCTATATCGGCCAGCCTGCCTCCTACGGCTGCATCCGCATGAAGAGCGATGATATCGTGGACCTCTTCGGGCGCGTGCATCGCGGCATGCCGGTGGCTATTGAGAGCTGCACCCAGGAGACCTACATGAAGGCTGAGAAGGATTTTTCCAAGGGTAGCATCCAGGTGCCCAGGGAGGCTGTGGCCAAGCTCCCCGTGGATGGCCTGAAACCTACCCAGCGCTACCGTGCCCGCCGGACCAGCCGCTGGTCCACCCGCAGTGGCATGGCATCCTCCTCATCCCGATTTAAGAAACGCACCGTGAAGGGGAAGAATACGCGCCGTCTGGCGCTTCGCAAGCGCAATTCATAGCCATTTTCTTCATAGGCGGGCTGCTTCGCAGGAAGCAGCCCGCTTTTTTTCTGGTCGGAGCGGGGGACTTTAGTCCCCCCTCCCCCCCCCAACGGTTATGTTTTCGGGACTGAAGTCCCGTGCTCCGAAGGATTTGAGCCCCCGCCATATCGCCATTTAGCGCATAAGGAGGGGGCAGGCTCCAAAACGGTGTTGATATATCAGTCAATTGTAAAATCTTTGGGACACGTGTGGTTCGTATCCAGGCACTGGTTATTTGCCCTTGCTCCGGGCAGGTAAATATGCTAGAATGACGGCAACATGAAAATTGCCGTCATTGGAAAAGGTGGGCGCGAGCAGGCTCTTGTAGAGACCCTGGCTGCCAGCCCGTGCAAACCCGAACTCTTCACCTTCCCCGGTAGCGACGCTATCTGCCAGACTGCCACACGCATCGAGGCCGATGGTTTCGACGGCCTTATCCAGTGGATGGTGGACAACAAGATTGACCTCTGCGTGGCCGGCGAAGAAAGCTACCTCGTGAAGGAGGATGGCCTGGCCAATCGCTGTGCCGCTGCCGGCATCCCCTGCTGGGGGCCGCAGAAGGAAAGCGCCCAGCTGGAGGCTTCCAAGGAGTTTGCCAAGAACTTCCTGCTGCGCCACAATATCCCCACCGGCATGGCTGCCGCTGTGGAAAGCTATGATGAAGCAATTGCCGCCATCAATGGCCAGTATCCCACCGTGCTCAAGTTCGACGGCCTGGCCGCCGGCAAGGGCGTGGCTGTGTGCCCGGATGCCGCCAGTGCCGAGGAATTCCTGAACGAAGTGTTCATCCAGAAGCGCTTTGGTGCCGGCCGTCTGCTGGTGGAGGAATTCCTGACCGGCCCGGAAATTTCCATCTTCGGTGCCATCTGCGATGATAAGTACCTCATTCTCTGCCCCGCCCGCGATTACAAGCGTCTGGAGGTAGGCGATGCCGGCCCCAACACCGGCGGCATGGGTGCTGTGGCTTCCCGCCAGCTGGCCTCTCCGGAGCTCATCAAGACCATCGAGGAAACCATCGTGGCTCCCACTGTGCGTGGTCTGCAGGCAGATGGTCTGCCCTACCGCGGCTTCCTGTACTTCGGCCTCATGCTCACCCCGCAGGGCCCCAAGGTGATTGAGTACAACTGCCGCTTCGGTGACCCTGAGTGCGAGGCCGTGATGCCCCTGCTGCAGGGCGACCTGGCCACCTTCTGTCTGAACGGCGCCAAGGGTGAATTCACCCCCGGGCTCATCTCCTTCAGCGATGGCTGGAGCATCTGCTGTATCCTGGCCAGTGCCGGCTATCCCGCCAGCTCTCACAGCGGCGATCTCATCTCCGGCCTGGAGGATTGCTCTGCCCGTGTGTTCCACTGCGGCACGAAGCTCACCCCCGAGGGCTGGGTGACCGCCGGTGGCCGCGTGCTGGCCATCGTGGCCCAGGGCGATACCCTCGATGCCGCCCGCACCCTCGCCCATGCCGAGGCCGCCAAGGTGGATTTCGACGGCTCTCAGCGCCGCAGCGATATTGGCTATGCCAATATGTGAACCTGAGCAATCAATTATTAACGCCGGCTCCCCAATTCGGGGAGCCAACTTTTATCATGAACGAACAATCTGCTGAATTCTTAAGCGAATATCTGGAAACTCCGGCTCCCACGGGGCTGGAGATGGATGCCCAGCGTCTCTGGGCGGAATACATCCGCCCCTATACCGATGAGGTGCAGTGCGATGCCTATGGCTCCACCTGGGCTGTGCTGCGCGCTGCCGGGGAGAATGCCCCCACGCTCATGCTGGATGCCCATGCCGATGAAATCGGCTTCTCCATCCGATATATCGATGACAATGGTTTTGCTCGCGTGGAGCGCGTGGGCGGCAGCGATGTAGCCATTGCCCGCGGGCGTCGCCTGCGCTTCCTGGGTACGGATGGCGAGGTCATCGGCATCACCGGCAACACCGCTATCCACCTGCGCGGCGGCGCGGCCGATGAAAAGGCTCCCAAGCTGCATGAGCTCTATGTGGATTTCGGCTGCGACTCCCGCGAGGAGGTGGAGGCTCTCGGCCTGCGCGTGGGCTCTGTGGGCGTGTACTGCGATGGCCCGCTCATGTTGAACGATGGCCGCCGCCTGGTGTGCCGAGCACTGGATGACCGCCTGTGCGGCTTTATCCTTGCAGAAGTAGCCCGCACCCTGGCAGAGAAGGGAATCAAGCCTTCCTGGAATGTGGTCTTCTCCAACTCCGTGCAGGAGGAAATCGGCTGTGTGGGCGCCGGTATGCTGGCCTTCCGCCTGCAGCCGGGTGCCGCCATCTGTCTGGATGTGACCCACGCCACCGATTCCCCCGGTCTGGATAAGGGGCGCTATGGCGACGTGCGCCTGGGGCAGGGCGGCTGCCTGAGCTTCGGCCCCGTCTGCCACCCCAATATCAATGCCCGCCTGGAGCTGCTGGCCTTTGAGCAGGATATCCCCATGCAGCGCGAGGTGACCGGTCGCTCCACCGGTACCAACACGGACCAGGTGTACCGCTCCCGCAGCGGCGTGCCTGCCACCTGTTTCTCGCTCCCCCTGCGCTATATGCACAGCCCGGTGGAAACTGCCGATATGCGCGATGTGCAGAGCTGCATCGACCTCCTGGTGGCCTTTGTGGCCTCCCTGCAGTCCGGGGATGATTTCCGCCACAAACTGTAAATCTGCAGGGGGGCGCAAATCTGTCCGGCTCGAGACTTTAGTCCCGTATTTGTAAATTGTAAAAAAAGAGAGAGGAGACCATCGGTCTCCTCTCTTTAATTTTAATATCAGATGAGAATTTACTGTCTGTAGACGCCAATGACGCTGTGCTCAGGCAGGTCGAAGGGAACGTATTTAATTTGCGTACCTGCTCCGGGAGTAGGCTCGTCTCCGGGGTTTTCAGCTCCTTCCTCTTCCTCTTCCTCGTCAAGCTCCTGTGCCTGAAGAGTCCATACCAGGCCAACGGCGAATTTCTCAGTAGGCTCGATACGGAAGGTAGCCGGTGCGTAGAGGGTCTGGGTGTCCGGAAGTTCGCCATCATTGTTCTCAACGCCGCCAAGACCAATGGCGTTGAAGAAAAGCTCCATGTCGTCGTATTGGTAGGAATCTGCAGACAGACTGCCCTGAAGCCCAATAAGACCGGCAATATCGTTGAGCTTGCCAGTGCCTGCAGGCCATGCTGTGATGTTGACGGTTGCTTCCGAAATCGAGCCGTCCGGACTGGTGATGGTTACGGAATAGGCGCTATCTGTACCCATCCTCTTGTCGCCGAATATCATATCATACGTAAGACCACTCTGCAGGGAGATGGTTATTCCGCTCATGTTGATTCTGTTGCTGTCGCCGCCACCGCCACCACAGGAGGTGAGGGTGAGACCAGTAATCATGCCGCAAAGGGCCAGAAGAGGAAGTAGAAGCTTTTTCATATGCGTGCTGGATTTGTTAAGGATAAATATGCCTTACTAATGCTGTAGGCGTCCTCAATACAGCTTCGTATTTCATTGCATATTATGCAACAGCATCATCTATTCCTCCTCATTTCATCATGTTCTACATCGTGAACCTACTTTTTCATCGCCTTGCCCTGCAAGAGCCCCCAAACGCATGAGAAGCGCCATGAAATCAGGAGCGGATGCGTGTAGAATAAAAAAATCATGCAGTCCGTTTTTTTTCTTGCGTCCTCAGAAAAAACTGATAGACTACAGCATTAGTAAGGCTTATTACATCCTTCCACCTTAGAAAAGCATATGAAAAAGATTTTTCTTCCCATTCTGGCCCTTTGCGGCATGATTACTGGCCTCACCCTCACCTCCTGCGGCGGTGGCGGCGGCGGAGATGGTACTCACAACTTCTCTGGTAAGACCATTCGCTATTTCGGTAATACCATGGCGGGTTCCATGGTAGTTGCCGTATACGATAAGAAGACTACCGGCATTTACAGTGCAGATGTGAGTTTTGGTGAGAGGGGCACCCCGTACGCAGCTGAATTCCGAATTGTAAACAACACAGATAGCCCTGAAATCACTGTGCAGCTGGAAGGTAATGGGAACTTCTCTACCGATGAGGATGTTCGCATGTTTTTCTCTGACTTCCTCCCGAGCGAATTCAATTTAGAGGATGCGCTTTATGGTTTCCCGACTCCAAAGATTACCATGCACTATCTGACGGATGTCAGCGGAACGTATGTTGCCACGTATTCCTTCCTCGTAGGGGATAATCCCGAAACGGCAGATGTGAATGAGGGCGACGATCCCGAAACTCTTGATGTCATAGAAGAAGCGCATATGAAGGAAATAGATATCGAAAATCTTAAATTCTCATATATCATCAACTGATTCTGAGTGAGAAAATATCATGCAGCTGCGGAGAAATCCGCAGCTGCTTTTTGTACGACCGACGCGGCAAACGGGCTTTCAGCCCGTCAATATATCGCGCGCGGGGCATGAACAGAGGCATACGTGTCCCAAAGATTTGGCACATGTGGATTGACTATTTACGATTGATTATTGACACTTTGAAAGTTAGCGGCTTACGCCGATAGGGCCACGAATAAAAGCTTACTGCCGATGGTGAGGCTAGTGATACCCCACTACGATTTTCTCACACAGAACACTATGCCTTTATATCGTTTGTGACTATTTTCCCAGAATCTTTGGGAGACGTGTGGAACAGAGGCACACATGTGTTCACGCGCACCTGCCCCAATGGTTATCTTGAGCATCCGGCGGGGTGTCATGCAGGCAGATGCGGAATGGCGGGCACAAAAAAAGCAGCTGCGGGAAGCAGCTGCCTTTTCTGAAGAGGGAGAAAATCAGGGGTGAAATTCCTTATTTGGAGACGTTGAATCGGAATTCGATGACATCGCCGTCCTGCACCACGTATTCCTTGCCTTCGATGCGGAGCTTGGCCTGTTCCTTGGCCTTGGCCAGGGAGCCGCAGGCTACGAGGTCCTCGTAGGACACGACCTGGGCGGCGATGAAGCCACGCTCGAAGTCGGTGTGGATGACACCGGCGGCGCGGGGGGCCTTGTCGCCGGCGTGAATGGTCCAGGCGCGGGTTTCCTTCACGCCGGTGGTGATGTAGGTGCGCAGGCCGAGGAGGTGGTACACGGCGCGGATGAGGTCGCTCACGCCGGAGTCTTCCACACCGATGTCGTTGAGGTACTCGCGGGCCTCAGCGGGGTCGAGCTCGGAGAGTTCCTCCTCGATGCGTGCGGAAATGACCACGGCTTCGGCGTTGTGGTGTTCGGCCACGAATTTGCGCACCGCGGAAACGTAGGGGTGGGCGTCCGGGTTCTTCACGGCGTCGGCCAGCTCCTCCTCGCTCACGTTGCAGGCGAAGATGCTCTTTTTGTCAGAAAGCAGGAAGAAGGTGCGGAGCAGGCGGCGCTCCTCCTCGCTCAGCTCCAGGGTGATGGCGGGGTTGCCGGCATCCAGGTGGGGCAGCAGCTTCTCGATGAGCTCCACCTCGGCCTTGGCTTCCTTGTCGCCGCCGCGGGCTTTCTTGATGCGGCTCTCCTTGCGCTTTTCCATGGCTGCGAGGTCGGCCAGGATGAGCTCGGCGTTGATGATTTCGATATCGCGCACGGGGTCCACGGAGCCGAGCTCGTGGATGATGTCGTCGTTCTCGAAGCAGCGGACCACCTGCACAATGGCATCGGTCTCGCGGATGTTGGAAAGGAACTTGTTGCCCAGGCCGGCGCCTTCGGCTGCACCCTTCACCAGGCCGGCGATGTCCACGAACTCAATGGCGGTAGGAACGATACGCTCACACTTGCTGATTTCGGCCAGCACGGCCAGGCGTGCATCCGGCACTTCCACCATGCCCACGTTCGGGTCGATGGTGCAGAACGGATAGTTAGCCGCCTCTGCCTTGCGGGAGCGGGTGACAGCGTTGAAAAGAGTGGATTTACCTACATTCGGGAGACCTACAATACCTGCCTGTAACATAACGGCGGTATTCTATACTAATTGGCCGTATATGGAAAGCCTAATCTTCGCCATGGGGAAATGTCACACATGTGTCCCAAAGATTTCACAATTGACTGCATTATCAACACCGTTTTGGAGCCTGCCCCCTCCTTATGCGCTAAATGGCGATTTGGCGGGGGCTCAAATCCTTCGGAGCACGGGACTTCAGTCCCGAAAACATAACCGTTGGGGGGACTAAAGTCCCCAGCTCCGACCAGAAACATCCGCCCCACAAACTCCAATTTGGCGGGCAGGAATAATCTCTGAGCCCGTCCCAGGCGGGCGAAGTTTCGCTGCACCCGGTAGGGTAAAGTTTCGTTGAGCATCTGCGAAATTTCACTGAGGGCTATGGCCCGAAGTTTCGCAGCCAATGCCACGAGTGGCATTGGCCTTTATCATGAGATATGAATCAGTTCCCGCTGCTACCGCAGCGAAGAAAATAATGAGTATTCATTCCTCGCCCGAGGGCTCGTCAGTGAAATCGGTAGTCTGGCGACTACCGGCGAAACTTCGCTGCCGCTCAACGAAACCTCGCCCCCTGACAGGGGCTCGACGAAACTTCGCTGCTTCCGCAGCTCAGAGAGAGACAAACTCCAATTTGGCGCAGCATTCTT
>JAZQVE010000067.1:0-1687 GCA_045631705.1 Akkermansia sp.
TCTGCGGGGGAGATGGCTTCCACCAGCGGGGTGGCGCACCACTGCACCTCCTGGGTGCTGCTGCTCCAGCGGCTTACCAGGGAATCGATTCCCTCCTCACCGGTGAGCTCCACCAGCACAGTGGCGGTGCAGGGGGTGAGACGGTAGGCCAGTACCTGCTCCTCGCGCTGCAGCTCCGCTGCCAAGGCGCCCACGCGCGTAAGAGAAAGGCTGGCCTGGGCACAGGTGCTCAAGGGGGTGATGATGGCACGGGTAGAGAGCTCACGCAGCTCTTCCCCCAGCCTGGCCAGGGTGCCGCGCGCGCCTTTGATGCCTGCATCGCGCATACGCGCAAGCAGCTCGCGCCGTGTTGCCTGCCAGGTATCCAGCTGCCCGGCGCTCAGTGCACCGTTCTCCCACATAAGCACCTTGTAGCAGGTGCCGCCAGGGAAATTGCTGCCGGCGTGGCTTTCTGTTGCTACCTTGCTCATGTGAGGATACCGAATACCTTGTCCATTTCCAGTTTCGCCAGGGCCTCTGCGGTCTTCGTGGCCTCGAAGTCGCCCGGTGCCCAGATTTCGAAATACGATCCGCGGCCTACGATGGTCGCGTTGTCCGCCAGTTTCAGGCGTTCGCGCTGTGCTTTGGGAATCAGGAGTTTACCTTGGCTGCTCACCTCGGCCTCGAAGCTCAGGCCGATGATGGTGCCAATGTAGCGGTTCACCGCTGCGGGGTCGAACCCACGTGCTTCGGCGTGGCTGCGAATCCCGTTCACCATTTCCTCAAAGCTGCTTCTGGTGTAACACTTCAGAATCGGATATCCCTCATTCTGAGCGTCTATCATCCACAGGGTAGCACCCTGCGCGTCCCGCCACCCGGCCGGAATCGCCATGCGGCTCTTCGGGTCGAGCTTGTGTGTCACGTTGCCCGTGAACATCACTGTGGAGACACTATTCATGCTTTTGGGTACACTTACCTGTACCCACAGTACACTCCAATACACCTTAAAAGTCAACTCAAATTTCTGCCTTGGGGGTGAATTTGTGTCAAATTCCTCTAAATTTTTTCTCTTTCGGTCAGAATTTGCGGAACCAGGTGTACCGGAGTGCACTGAATTTGATCCGGCAGCGGAAAATCTTGACTCCCGTGGGCTGTCCGTGTAGGATTTCAGCGATGCAGGGCATGAAAACTAAGTATTTTACATGGAAAATGGCAAATTTCTACATCAGCGCGCTGGGGTGGGCGGAGATGCTGCTCATGCTGTGGCTGCGCTACCCTTGCAACCACGGGGATGACTTCAGAAAGAACCTCTGCCTCTTCCTTGCGTGCGGTGTACTGACCGTTGTGCCGCGGCAGAGATGCCGGGTGGCAGTGCTGGTGCTTTCCCTGTTGGGTGTACTGGCGGTCCTGGGGCTGGACTACTGCAATATGGCGCTGGATTATGATACCTGGATTCAGCGCGGCATGCCGGCCTGGGGCGAGTTGCGGGCAAAATAAAACCCGCTCCTGCAGCGGAGCGGGTGTGGTGTACAGAAGTGTACCGGCGTGGGAAATCAGGCCTTTTTGCGCTTTTTCTTCTTCTTGCCGCTGGCTTTTGACGGCTGCTGAGTCTGTTGTTCAATGGCTTTTTCCAGCATGGCTATGATGTTTTTCAGTTTGGGGATGTTGTCTTCGTAGGTGTTGGTTTCCTGGCATTTCCGGGCTAGTT
>JAZQVE010000068.1:0-22482 GCA_045631705.1 Akkermansia sp.
GCACCGCCCGAGTGCCGTCTCCATAGCCAATGCCGCCCGTTACCTCATCTCCCTTTAATCCCCATTCCGAATCATGCCGAAAGTAGCTATTCTCATGCCCCAGCTGGGCGAATCCATAGCCGAAGCCACCATCATGCAGTTGCTGGTGAAGCCCGGCGACACCGTACAGGCAGATCAGGAGGTGTTCGAGGTTGAAACCAACAAGGCCGTCATGGGCGTGACCACCGTCTGCGGCGGCACTATCGTCTCACTGGATGCCAGCCCCGGCGAAACCCTGCCCGTGGGTGCCATCATGGGCATCATTGAAGCCACGGAGGAGGAAATTGAACGCTCCGGTGCCACCCCGCTGGACGAAAATGCCGCCCCTGCTCCCGCTGCAGCACCCGCTAAGGAACAGAGCAGCAACCAGGACGGCGCCCATTTCCGCACTGAGGGCGAATTCCGCGAAGGCATGCCCGGCGGTGGACGCCGCAGGCCGCTGGGCGAAGGAGGCCGCGGGCTCCCCGTGCCCATGGGTAAGCGCGGCAGCCGTTTCCTTTCCCCCCGCATCCGCGCCCGCATGGATGAACTGGGCATTACTGAGGCAGATATGGCCTACGTCATCGGCACCGGCCCGAATGGCCGCATCACTATCGATGACTTTGAGCAGTTCATCAACTACGTGGACGGCTGGCCCTCGCACCAGGCCTCGCCCATGCGCCGCAGCGTGGCCAGCAGCATGCAGCGCACCTGGCGCCGCCCCATTGCCAGCTGTGGCCGCCCGATTTTCATGGCCCCCATCGTTCTGCACCGCAAGAACCACCCGCGCAAACCCGGCATCACGCTCTATTTCCTGCGAGCTCTGGCTCTGGCGCTGGCCGAGCACCCCGAATGCGCCGGCTACATGGTAGGCGGCCGCATCCTGACCCCGCGCCGCATTGACCTGGGCGTGGCCGTACAGGTGACGGATGGCGTGATGGTACCCGTCATGCGCAATGTGAACGAATATACCCTGGATGAGCTGGTGGATGAATACAACAAGGTGGTAAGCCAGGCACGCGACCGCCGCCTGGACCCCGCCTACCAGGGCGGCGGTATTGCCACGGTATCGAACTTCGGCGGCTTCGGGCTCACGCACGCCACCCCCATGCCCCTGCCCAGCGAAAGCCTTATCCTGGGCGTAGGCGCGGTGCAGAAGGTACCCGTGTGGAGCGACGAGGTGGAGTGCTTCCTGCCCGTGGAGCAGGCGCACATTGTGGCTTCCTTCGACCACCGCGTGGTGGACGGCGGCGATGTGGGCCGCCTGATGCTGCGCATTGCACATTACCTGGAGCATCCGGAATTCCTGTAATAATCCATGAGTGAATACCCCAGAGACATGGTACTTGGCGTCATTGCCTGTGCGGGCGAATTCCCCCGCATGGTCATAGCAGGCGCTCGCCGTGCCGGGGTACGCGTGGTAGT
Source organism: Akkermansia sp. (assembly GCA_045631705.1). GTDB lineage: Bacteria > Verrucomicrobiota > Verrucomicrobiia > Verrucomicrobiales > Akkermansiaceae > Akkermansia. The sequence continues at coordinate 1,444 of JAZQVE010000068.1, forward strand.
GGCCGGCATCCGCGGCGCGGTGGGCAAGGATATTCCCGCCATGGCAGATGCCTATAAGGCCTTCCGCGTGGGTGCTATCGATGCACCGGCCCAGTTCTTCAAGTCCGAAGGAGTCACGCACGTCATGCTCACCGGGCAGATCAAGCCCGCCTGCATCTACACCATGTGGCCGGATGCCACCGCCCGCCGCCTGCTGGGCCAGCTGGACCGCCGGAATGCTCACACCATCTTTACCGCAGCCTGCGATTTCATTCACTCCCACGGCATGAAGGTGCTATCCTCCATCACCTTCATGGAGGACCACCTGCCCGCCGCCGGTCACCTGGCAGGCCCCGCCCCCACCGCCGAACAGATGGAGGAGGCACGCTATGGCCTGACCCAGGCCCGCGAAATCGCCCGGCTCGATATCGGCCAGAGCATCATTGTCCACGGAAAATGCGTGGTCTGCGTGGAGGCCTTCAAGGGCACCAACGAATGCCTGCACGCCGGCGGCCACCGCGACTATCCGGTCACCCTCTGCAAGGTGACCAAACCCGGGCACGATATGCGTTTCGATGTCCCCTGCATCGGCATGGGCACTATCCGTAATGCGCTATTGGCCAATGTCAAACACATTGTCTTCGAAGCTAACCGCACCATCCTCTTCCAACGCGAGAAAGTCGTGCAGCTCTGCAACCAGCACGGAATCACCCTGCATGCCATGGATGTGCCCCTGCCCCCGCTGGAAGGCGAAGACCCCGGCCATATCGCCACAGATGCCGCCCACGCCGCCGCCATGGCTGCGGAAATCGAGGCACTGGGCATCGGGCACTGCGCCGTGGTGTGCGATGGCGTGGTCATCGCCGTGGATGATGCCGATGGCCCGCTGAAGTGCATCCGCCGCGCCTCGGCCTACATGAAGCGACTGCGCTTCGCCCGCCTTATCAACTGGCTCTGCCGCGTGCTGCTCGGCCGCCCCGGCACACCGCCCGCCCCCATGGTGCTGGCCACCACCCGCCCCCTGACTACCGAGGAGCAAGCCGCCGCCCGCAAAGCGGGGATTCTGATGCCATAACTGCGCAGCACACTGAGTCCGCCGCAGGTGGACTCTATTTCACTTCTCCGCCACGGGGGAAATTTCACCCTGCGCATGCAGGATTTCACTACAGACTACAGCCTGTAATTTCACTGCATAGCAATTTTCAAGTGAAATTGCTGCCCCTGCAGGTAGCAGTGAGATTTCGCTCCCTGCGGAAGCTGCGCTGTGCAGAATCACCCCAGCTGCTCAAAGAAGCCACCGCCCAGCAGCTTTTCGCCGCGCAGGGCATCGGGCGCATAGAAAGCGCACACCTGCCCCAGAGCGAGTGCACGCACCGGAGTATCAAAATCCAGCTGCACTCTGCCCCCGCCCAGCGGTGTGCAGGTGGCCGGCACAGCGGCGGCACGATAGCGCGGCTGCGCCATCACCCGCTCCGGCAGCGGTGCCAGCGTGTTGGAAATACTGCCCACAATGGCCCGGCGGGTGTAAAGGCCGGGAGTCTCCTCGCCTTCATAGCCCAGGATAAGGCGGTTATTCTTCAAATCCTTGCCCACCACCACATAGGCCACACCCTCGCGCGGGGAGGCCACATGGTGCCCCTTGCGCTGCCCCATGGTGAAGAGGTGCAGCCCATCATGCCGCCCGAGCTTGCGGCCATTCAAATCCACAATATCCCCCGGGTTATCGGGCAGGTAATGGCGCAGGAAATCACTCATCTTCACCTGGCCAATGAAGCATATACCCTGCGAATCCTTCTTCTCCGCATTCGGCAGGTTGAAACGGCGGGCAATCTCGCGCACCTGCGGCTTGGTGATACCGCCCACTGGGAAAATGGCATGCGCCACCTGCTCCGGACGCATGAGCGCCAGGAAATAGGACTGGTCCTTATTCACATCCGCGCCGCGCAGCACATAGCTGCCCTCGCCCGGCACATCCAACCGCTGCGCGTAGTGCCCCGTGGCCACGCCACTGAAGCCCTGCTCCAGCGCATAATCCAGCAGCACGCCGAATTTCATCTCGCGGTTGCAGAGCACATCCGGATTCGGGGTGGAACCATTGCGGTATCCCTCAATCAGATAATTCACAATGCGCTGGCGGTACTGCTCAATCAAATCCACCACGCGGAATTCGATACCCAGCTTGCGGCACACGCCTAGGGCATCCTCAATATCACGCTCCCACGGGCATTCCCCGGGTATATTCTCATCATTCACCCAGTTCTTCATGTACGCGGCCACCACCTCATGCCCCTGCTCCACCAGCAGGGCTGCGGCTGCGGCGCTGTCCACACCACCACTGAGCGCTGTGAGAATACGAGCCATAATCCGATTTTAGTCTTCCTTCTCAGGCTCCACCGAAGGCAGCGGCCCCTTGGCACTGCCAATTCCCTGCTCTGCCAGACCGGCAAACATGCTCTGCAATGCCTGCACAATGAAGCAGCTGCGGTCTACCTTGTTGTAATCACAGAGTACCTCCATCTCCTTCAGGACTTCCTCCGGGCAGCGGAATGATATGGTTCGAGTCTTCATGATACGTAACGCCCACTATGCTAACAGATACACCACCCCATTTCAAGGGCAAATCCTGCCCGCACATCCCCTCATCTCCCGCCCCGGGCACATGCCCCCGGAATGATATGGCAGAATAACAGAAACCGCCAGTGTTTTCCAATGCCCGATTCCGGAATATTAACCGCAAAGCCATGATGCACAAAAAAATTAGATTGTATTTTGAGCAAAATGGGATAAAGTATACTCAAACCTGTCTAACCGATATGAAAGTCTCTACCATTTTAATGACAATGGGTGCCCTGGCCAGCTGCGCATGGGCACTGCCGCAGGCTGAGAATGTGAACGCGGCCATGCCGATAGCGCAGAAAGAAGGGCGCGATATCATGCTGGAGTTCACCGGCAAGGAATGGTGCCCGCCCTGTATCCATCTGCGCACAAAGATTCTGGAATCCGCAGAATTTGAACAGGCCGTGGGTGACAAGTACGTACTGGTGGAAGTGGTATTCCCCCGCCTGCCCTCCGCCGTGGCCGCCATTCCGGAAGAACAGCGCAACGCAAATGAAAAGCTGCTGGTCCACCACCGCATTGAAACCGGCCTGCCCACTATGGTCATGCTGGATGCCAAGGGCTTTCCTTATGCCGTCGTGCCCGGCGCCCGCCGCACCACTGCTGAGTACCTGCCCCTGCTGGAGGCCGCTACTGCCCAGCGCGAAAAGCGCGATGCCGCCTTTGCCCGCGCTGCCAGTCTGAAAGGCATGGAACGCGCCGCTGCTCTGGCCGAAGGCCTGAATGCCATTCCCGAAAACTGCCGCGATAAATACGTGGATATTGTAAACGAAATCAATGCCCTGGACCCCCAGAACACCCTGGGCTATGCCCGAGTGCTGACTCGTTTCGACAATTACCGCAAGCAGGATGAAGCTCTGAAGGAAATTTTCACCCACCTGCGAAATAATCGTCAGCCGGAGGCACTGCAGGGCAATATCGATATGCTTATCAAGTACCTGGATACTCCGGAACTGGAGCCAGAACTGGCCCAGATGGCCTGGCGTGCACTGGGCGATACCTATGTATTCCAGCGCCGCTACAAGGACGTGTACGAGTCCTACAAGAAGGCTTACGAAGCAGCCCCGGATTCCCGTCTGGCTCCGCGTCTCAAGACCGCAGTAGAGCATTACGAGCGGAACATCCTGCCCGCAGTGAAACGCGGTGAGCTCTGATAAATCATCACCATACCCATTCCATAACACAGGCCGCCTGAGTCATACCTCAGGCGGCCTTGCTTTTTGCCATGAGAATAAAAATTGCTCTGAATGCAGAATAACAAGCTCATGCGCGGCCATTCGCCACCAGATAACGCTGCACCACCCGGCGCACCACCTCCTCTGCGCTGGGCATGGAAATCCCCAGCTGCCCGGTGAGGCGGGAATTGCTCATAGCCGTGTGCCGGGGGCGAGGCTCCTTGAAAAATGGCACCTCATCCAGCTTCTGCTGCCCAATCGGGGGAACCTCAGGCAGAGCCCCCTGCTCCACCGCCGCCTGCAGGGCCAGTGAGGCACACTCCCACCAGCTCAGCGGCTCGCCACTGCTGGTCACCTGCACCACGCCACCGTAATCACCCTCGCCCAGCGCCAGCACCGCACGCGCAATGTCTGCCACATCCGTGGGCATCGAATCCTTATCTGCCACCGCCGCCAGCGGCTGCCCCGCCAGGGCACGCCCCACCGTACTCTCGATAAACGAAGGCTTTGCCGGATTTCCGCATACCCAGGAAACGCGCGCCACCACCGCCGTAGGCAGCGCCTCCAGCACCTGCAGCTCGCCCTCGAGCTTACTCTCACCATACCAGCTGACAGGACGGCACTTGGTCGATTCACCTTTCAGCCCCGGGCGCCGGCCGTCCAGCACATAGTCCGTGGAAAGATGCACAAAACGGGCCCCTGTGTGCCGGCATGCCAGTGCCATGGCTGCCGGTGCCACCGCATTGATGAGATGCGCCTGCAACGGATCCTCCGCGCAGGCCTCCAACCCGCTGATAGCCGCGCAATTCACCACCAGCTGCGCCCCGCTACCCAGCACCTGGTCACTCACGGCATCCGCCTGTTCCAGCGGACACTCCGCATGAGTCGGAGCCAGCACCTCATACCCCGCCTCTGCAGCAGCCGCATGCAGCACCTGCCCCGTGCGTCCACTCGCGCCAAATAAAAGAATCCGTTTACTCATCACTCTACCTGGGTTATTCGACTGCAATCCACTATACACAGCCCCACTCCGCTTGTCAACGACAGGAACCTCCCGGCGCGGCAAAAACCGCTGCCTTTCTACAATTTATAAGCCAAAAGCGAACATAACACTTCTGCAAACCTTTGACCACATTTCAGGTGCTACTCCTTATCGTCAAATAAAGGATATGCCGGGAGTTGCGGTTTCTGCCTGATGGTGGACTTAAGTTTTTCAAGCGCCTGTCTGGCAGTAATGCCCCGGCTGGCTTTCATCACGTCCTCACGCGTTTCGTTCCAATGGCGTAGGCCTTCGGTTAGATCGCTTTCCCATTTCATCCACTCTGCCTTTTCGGTCATAATAAGTTCGTAGACGGAGGTAATGTAAAATGTTACTTTAGATGCATTCTCAACATATCCCCACGGTTTCGGCATACCTTTTTTTATAAAATCAGGAGCATCAGACAGATTTATCTCATAACTGTGAGAATCCCAATCTGTTTCCAAAGTTCCTTTCGCCGTGAATAAATAGCGATGCGAATTGAATCTTATACAGTCTCTGCTTTTAGACCAACGCCATTGTACATAATCTGCGGAATCTTCTCTTAATTCCCATTGCGGCCAAAGTGCCATTTCCTTGTACCAACCGCGAGATATTTTACCCACCTTCTTGCTGTATATGCACTCCGGGCGCATGGCATAATAAAAACGTCCGTCTCTAGAGTATAGATAGGCCTTACGCATAGTATCACCTTTTCTGGGATTCGGCTCAAATACCATATACACCTGCTCAGGAGTTGAGTCGCCTACTAAATCCACATGAGCAAGAACCATGTAACCACCATGCGGATAATAATTAAATGCCAACTCGCGATTGGATTCAATTTGAATAGCATCACATATAATATGATTATCCGGATATGGGAAATAACCATCAGCATTCCAATGACACTGAGCCTTGGATGCCCCATAGATTAAATCTTGCTGCACTTCAACGGGTAATAGCGATACTGTGCTGGGGAGAGTTATATCCTGCGACATGACTACACCTGAAACACAAGTGAATAAGGCTAAGTTCAAAAAGATTTTAGGCATAACGTCAAACATTATACCTAAAAATCTCAAAATGTAAATAATAGAGTGGCAGAAAACTCTGCCACTCTGCTAAAAATTAGTTTTCATTATTACTATAGTTGACCATAGATAACACTTTATCAACATAGTCTACATGATGCTCTATATTTTTCTTATCTATAAAGCATACATAAGGACCTATAGCCCACTTATTAGTAATATTATAACCTTTTTTACTATATGAAGAAATCCAAGCACAATAATAACCTGCACCTGCTGGACAAAGAACGAAGTCTCCTATTCTCTCAACTCCATTACTGCGGTCTTCTGCTTCTGCTTCAGTTTTTGTTAAGTAAGCATCCGATTTTGCTCCATTGTATTGTTTTAATGCACACAAATGTACCATTTTTCACTTAACGCACGAAGCATTAGAGATTAACGATTATTTGCAATTAAATTAGAACACGCGTAAAATAAATTCAGAAAACCTCGTCAATGGTTGGCGAAGTTAAACCCAAAACTAAAAATGAAAAACATTAAAGAAGAAGATACTAAGAAAGTCGGAATGGTCATTTTCACCATTGATGAAATCCCCACTAATGAACTCCACCGCCTCATTTGGGAAACGATAGTCCATCAATTAGTCACTTATCGCAAATTGGCATTTGACCTAAAGCAATATATGGAGTTCGTAGAGAAGAGAGGCATTGAAAATGTCGATTGGAATGAGGTACGAAAAGAGTTCGGAAGCTGCGTTTATACCATCGATGACTAATCCACCATTTGCAACACCTCAGATGTTGGAAGAAGCCGTTGAGTCTCTTTCTAAGCAGCTGAAAGAAATTAAGGAGGCAGTAGCAACCGCTACTGTCCCTCCTCTCTATGCCGACCTTAAGAGCATTACAAAAATGTTCGGCTATTCATCGTGTCAGAGAATGAAGCTCTTTATCGATACGGCTCTGAGCAACGGTGCAAAAATCAGAATGATAAAGCCTAAGGCCGATAGGTACGACACCAAAGCCAGGGTGCATTACCGTGTGGAGGATGTAGAAAAAGCCTTTGCTTATGGTTTATAAGTTGAAGAATGAGCGTGGTTGTAAATAGGGGTGAGTATAAGCATTTCAGGCACCACCCCCTCCTCTAAGGGCAAAACTCACAGCCCCACTTCACCGCCCTTTTTGTGACAAAATCCCCCAAAGTTCGTCACAATTTTGTCACAAATTTCCATCAAGATTAGGTTTTATGATTTTTATAAAGCTTTGATAATAAAGAAACGGCAGGGTGTTGCCCTGCCGTTTCTCCAACTTACTACCTATGAAACTCAGTCCTCCCTTAGATGGCCGCTGGCGCTCTCTCCTTCACCGCGACCGGTGGACTGTTATAAGGGATACGACCTCAAAGGCAGCTTTCTATCACAAAAAATTGATTTTTTCAGATTTTTTTTACTTTTTCTCTGAATTTTCCTCAGTTTCGGAGGTAAGGAGGGTCTTATCCACCTCGTAAAGGCGCTTTTCCCAGAGGTACTTGCGGGTTTCGGCCACGAGCACACCGGAAAGGCCCACCAGGCAGATGAGGTTGGGCAGAGCCATGAGGCCATTGGCCAGGTCAGCAAAGTTCCAGACGATGCTGCTCTTGGGGATAACACAGCCCACATAGGCCACGATAATCCACAGCACGCGGTAGGGGAACACCAGGCGGCGACCACCCAGATATTCCAGAGCGCGCTCGCCGAAATACGACCAGCCCAGCACCGTGGACACCACAAAGGCAGCCAGACTGATGGTGAGCATGGTGCTGCCGAAACCGCCAAGTGTGGCGAAGGAGGCATAAGTAAGCATCTCACCATCGGCAGAGGAGATATTCTCATGAGCCATGATGCAGGTGGTGAGGGTGATGCCGGTAAGGGAGCAGATAATCACCGTATCCCAGAACGGGCCGGTGGAGGACACCAGTGCGTGCTGCACAGAGTTCGGGGTCTGAGCAGGAGCCGAGACGATGGGGGAGGAACCCAGACCTGCCTCGTTGGAGAACAGACCGCGACGCACGCCCTGCTGCATGGCCAGCATGATGGTGGAGCCGATGAAGCCGCCGGCAGCAGCCTGGGGGTGGAAGGCACTGTCCACAATGTGGCAGATAGCCGGCCAGACAAAACCGGCATTACTGCAGAGAATAGCCACGCAGCCCATCACATACACCACCGCCATGGTGGGCACCAGGGCGGTGCACACGCGGGAGATGCCCTGCAGACCGCCCAGCAGCACAGCACCGATAATCACAACCATGACCACGCCGGTAATCCAGGTGGGAACCTCCAGAGCACTGGAAGCCAGCACCTGGGAAACGGCATTGGCCTGAGTCAGGTTGCCGATACCGAAGGCAGCAATGGCCGTGACCACAGCAAAGGCCACGGCAAGCCACTTGCACTTCAGGCCCTTCTCAATCGCATACATGGGGCCGCCGATGATATTGCCCTTCTCATCGCGTGTGCGGTAACGGATAGCCAGCAGGCTTTCGGCATAGCGCGTTGCCATGCCCAGCACACCCGTCACCATGCACCAGAATACAGCACCCGGGCCACCGGAGGTCACTGCCACAGCCACACCTACGATATTGCCGGTGCCCACATTGGCCGCCAGCGAAACCATGAGCGAGGAGAACTGGGAAATCTGTCCCTCGCCCTTGCCACCGAAGTACAGGCGCAGGCCGGTAAAGAAATGGCGCTGCGGGAAGCGCAGCAGGAAAGTCAGGTAAAGGTGAGTGCCCAGCAGTGCAAATATGAGGATATATCCCCACAGGAAGCCGCAGGCGCTATCGAGCATCTTATCAATGGTTTCTAACATGGCTAATGCCCAGCAGGATACAACACCCGCCCCCGATGCGTCAAGCACATATTGAGTTACTTACGCACTTAGACAAGCAGACTTTGCGTTTTATATGGCGTATTATTGCTTGTCCATCTCGACTTATCGGGACGTTACTGTCCCCACGTAAAAGGAAGGAGACAAACAGAGAACTCCGTTCTGGTGCATCCTTCCTTGACATTTTCCCCTTCATATCGCCATATTTATCAACAAAGAGCTACCTAATTTCGCCCCCCAACACCGGCGCAGCCGTATAGAGGATATAGAAAAAGCCTGTGCTTATGGATTATAAGTATTTCATGCATCGTTCCACATCTGAGGACTATGCCCTCACCCCTTCTTCGCGAGCATTTCCGTTACAAAGCGTCATCAGAACAAGATTTAAAATCACCGCATAGCTTTGATGACAAAGAAACGGCAGGGACCAGCCCTGCCGTTTCTCCAACTTACTACCTATGAAACTCAGCCCTCCTTTTAGCGGCTTCCGATGCTCTCTCCTTCACCGGGAGCCAGAGCGCTGATGTAGTAGTGATGTCCGCCGTGGCGGATCCGTTCAAATTTTTTTCAGCTTTTTTTGGATACCTCTGCAGCTTTTTCATCAATCACCTTCGGCTCCAGATCCCACTCATCCACATCCTCAGGCTCTGTTTCTTCCGGCTCAAGCGGAGCAGGTTTCACCAGGCTGTCATCCACTGCATCGAGCTGCCCGTTCCAGAGATAGCGGCGGGATTCGGTAATCAGCACCGGAGTAAGCCACACCAGGCAGATGAGGTTCGGAATGGCCATGAGAGCATTGGCGCAGTCAGCAAAATGCCACACCAGGCTGCTCTGCGGAATGATGCACCCCACAAACACAGCGGCAATCCATGCCAGTCGATAGAGGGTGATATACCGGCGACCGCTCAGGTACTGCACGGCACGTTCGCCAAAATAGGACCATGCCAGGATAGAGGAAATAACGAAGGTGACCAGGCTGAAGGTAAGCAGAATAGAGCCCATACCACCAACGGAACCGAATGAATAGAAGACGATGAGTTCGCCCTCAGATGCATGCAGCACGTAGGGTTCGGCCAGTCCGGCCGTAGTCAGGGTGACACCGGTGAGGGTGCAGAGCACCACGGAATCCCAGAAAGGAGCCGTGGAGGCCACCACGGCCTGCTTCACGCTGTTGGGGGTATCTGCCGCAGCAGAGACGATGGCGGATGACCCCAGACCAGCCTCGTTGGAGAAGAGGCCGCGGCGCACACCCACCTGCATGGCCAGCATGATAGTAGAGCCGATGAAACCGCCGGCAGCAGCCTGGTTCGTGAAGGCGCAGTCCCAGATACGCTGCAGGGCCGGCAGCACATAGTCTGCGTGCACAGCCAGCACCAGCACACAACCAATCATATAGACCACGGTCATGATGGGCACAAAGGCCGAACACACACGGGCAATGCCTCGCAGCCCGCCTACAAGCACCAGAGCCACCAGCACAGCCAGCACACACCCGGTGAACGAAGTCGGTACGGACATAGCACTTTCATTCAGCACACGGGCAGCGGCGTTGGCCTGGGTCACATTGCCCACACCAAAGGCCGCAATAGCGGCAAACACAGCAAAGAGAACAGCCAGCCACTTGCACTTCAACCCCTGCTCAATGGCATACATGGGACCACCCACCAGCTCGCCCTTTTCATCCAGGCGACGGAAACGCACGGAAAGCAGACTTTCGGCATAGCGGGCAGACATACCCAGCAAACCGGTAATCAGGCACCAGAACACAGCACCGGGGCCACCACTGGCCAAGGCAACGGCCACACCCACGATATTACCCGTGCCGATATTGGCCGCCAGGGATACCGCCAGCGAGGCATATTGCGATATGCTCTTGCCCGTGGACTTACGGCTCAGCGAGCAGACCAGACCACGAAACAGGTAGCGCTGCGGCACACGCAGCACCACGGTAAGATACAGATGCACCCCCAGCAGGGCAAAGATGAGCACATACCCCCACAGGTAGCCGCTTACAATAGAGAGAAAGTTATCAATGACATCAAGCATGGCTGCCAGGTATGATACCTGACTCATCCTCAATAGTCAAGTTCCAGTCTCTCCATGCCAGCAAAAATCTTGTGCACATAACCCGCACAGTTCCACATTCAGGGCATCTCCGGTAAATTACAATCTGAAAGGAAAAAGTCAAAATGCTGCAGCTTCTGCCAGAGGGGGGGGGCATTTCATCCATCGGTACACCCGGAGTCAGCCTGCCAGGGGAAACAGAAGGGACACGATGAATATATCTGCAGCCAGGATAAGGATATCCATGGGCAGACCCACACGAATGAAATCTGCAAAACGGTAACCGCCCGGGCCATAGATCAGCATGTGCCGCGGGGAGCCTATGGGAGTGGCAAAACAGCAGGAAACCGCTATCATGAGCGCCACACAGAAGCTCAACGGGTCAGCCCCCACGGCCTGTGCACTGCGGTAGGCGATAGGAAAGAAGATGGCCGCAGCAGCCGCATTGCCAATAAACTCAGTAATGAACAGCGCCACCGCACACACCGCCGCAAGCATCACTAGTGGTTCTGTGCCACAGAATCCCAGCAGAAGAGTGGCAGCATCCGCAGCCAGACCGGTCTTGTCCATCGCCGTACCCAGACAGATGGAGCCTGCAAATATCATCAGCACGTTCCAATTGATGCTCTCATGCGCCTGCTGCACGGTGCAGCAACGGCACACCAGCGTGATGGCAGCGGCCAGAAATGCTGCCTGAAGCAGGGTAAGCAGACCCGTGGTACTGACCAGCATCAGCCCCAGCATCGTGGTGCCGGCCACCCCGGTGCGCCACCCGACAGAAGATTTCCGGCGGCGGGGCACGTAGTGCACATCCTTACCCAGGGCAGGAGGCACAGCGGCGGCGCTTTCCAGCAGCAGGGTATCGCCCGCCAGCAGAATGACCTGTCCGGGCTCATTCTCCAGCTGCTCACCACGCCGCAATACCCCAGCCAGCCGAATCTGGTGCTGCGTCTCCAGTCCGGTATCCGCAAAGCGACGTCCGATAAGTCGGCTGCCTATCATCACATAGGCCTTGTGGCGGTGCAGATTGCCGCTGCCGGAACCGAAAACACGACGCGAGGGTCGACGCTCCGGCAGCCAGCGCTGCAGCACCTGCATACCCACCAACCCCACGGCCAGACAGAACAGGCCCGCCAGCGTAGGGGTGAAAATACTCAGACTTACCCCGGTTTCCTGGGTATACAGCCCGGAGATGATGAGATTCGGCGCGCTGCCGATGAGGGTACACACGCCACCCAATCCTGCAGCGTAGCTCAGTGGTATCAGCAGACGGGACGGCGCCACCCCCAGGCGGCGCGACCACAGCTTCACCACATGGATGAAAAGCGAGGTTACCGTAGTATTTCCCAGGATGGAAGCCAGGCCGGCTACCGGCAGCATAAGCCGCACCAGAGCCTGCCGATACTCCACCGGACGCCCCAGCACATGCCTTTCTACCCAATGCAGCACACCGGTATGCACCAAGCCGGCCACCACCACAAACAACAACGCCACCACCATGACCGATGATGAGCTGAACCCGGCCAGCGCCTCGCGCGCATCCAGTACCCCGCTGACGAGCAGCACCGCCATGCCCCCCAGAAACACCAGCTCCGCCTGCAGTCGCGTAAAAAGCAGCAACAGGAAAATCCCCACCGCCGTCAACAGTGTAATCCAGGCATGAGAACTCAATCCTATCTGCACCAATTCATCCATACGTCGTATCCTACCCTGCAGGATACCCTCATCTGCCTGCAAAAGTCAACTAAATACGACCATAACATCGCACAGAACAGCCATTTCGCCGCTCCGAGAGATACAAAGGCGCTGTTATACCCCCCCGGGAGGAATGTTATCAAAGCGATAAATCCATGCGTGGCAAGGCCACGCTTTGCTCGGGGACATAGAGTGCTGTACTATTCCGGGTAGCGCAAAGTAAAGGGTTCCAGTCCGCTGGCAATGGGAGACTGAGCTCCGTTGAGGTAACAGAAAGCCTTGTATACCAGCAGGGCGCGCATATTGCTGAGGTCCGGTCCGGCAGTGATGATGTGGTTCATCAGTACCCAGGCGGGAGTCATGCCATTGCGGTATTGTTCTGCCTGCACGTGGAACTGGCGGAAGCCGGCGGCATACAGCGCCTGAATCTGCTGGCGGGAAAGGGCGTTGCCGGGGGAACCGGGCACGGCCATGATAGCCGGCATCTGTTCGCTGCGGCGCACTTTGAAGGCGAAATCGTAAGGTCGGATTCGCATCTGGGCCAGCAGCAGCAACATATCCCGGTGGGCATTTCTGCTGCCCTGCCGGCAGCAGTCGTTGATAACTACGACGCAGCGTTCCGGGTGGTGCAATTTTTCCAGCTCATGCGGGTTACGGATGATAGCCGGATAAAGCTGCACCGCCTGATAAAAGCCAAGCAGCTGGTTGTAGAAAGCGGAGGTCGGTTCGCCATCCTCGCAAACGCTCCGGTTCATGTGCGCGATGAGCGGCAATTTCGGGAAATTGCGCCGCAGCACCATGGCCACACGGTCATCAGCCACAGCGACTGAATTGCAACTTGTTGGGTTATGCTGCAGCAGCTCGCTCACGAGGTAAAGCCCGAAATCATCCTCCAGCAGATTCTTGGCCACGTAGGGGTTATCGAAGCTCAGGCAGACGGGTTGTTTGAGTTCGGCGGCTTTGCGAAGCAGCTGGATGTATGAAGTGGGCGCAGTGAGGGGCCGCTGGGTGGACCAGTCGAGACTCCATGCGCAGGCCGGTGTGGCGTGCAGACAATCCAGGCGGAGGATATCTGCCAATTCCTTGGTTATCCCCTCGCAGAGCTGCAGCATGGTCGTACCATGCAACAGGCCGCCACCCACGCTCCAGCGGGCCCCGGGCATGTAATCTTTGGTAAAGTAATCAGTATTCATTCCTTGGGGTAATGGGAGTAAAACTTTCTAAAAATGCCACACCCAGGCTCAGCCACAGGGAGTCGGCTTCCTGTTCTTCCGGGAGCATGAAGCGCAGCAGGTCATTGATGAGCGGCATGGCATTGGGGTGGGCACGGCCCTGCAGTTTGAACTTGCGGAATCCCATGTCGTACAGGTGCTGGATTTCCGGCGTGGCCAGTGCGGCCACACCCACTTCCGGCCGGGTGAGCATGGCCGGAAGGTTCCGGCAACCGTTTCGAGACAGGGCTTTGTTGAATTTGGTGGTGTCGTAGCCGTCTATGTCGAAGGCCTGCTCGGCCATCGTCGTATAATGGAAGGCGCGAATGGGGCAATTCCTCATACAATATTCATTCAGAATAAGCTCGTAGCGATTCTTAACCTCCAGTTTTTCCAGAAGCTCGTAGTTAAACACATCATCCGGGTGAATCATCACCTTGTCGTATTTTTCTGCCAGGCGAAGGTAGGAATCCAGCTTACCCTTGCCGCCATCGCAGGTGATGCGCAGAATGGATGAAACGGTGTTCAACTGCGGGTAGTTTGCCTTCACGTGGTCATAGAGGGCATCGGAACCGATGATGACCGCATGCTGCATGGCAGGTGTACAGCGCTCTGCAAAGAAACGCAGCAGACGGTTACCCAGCATGTTCTTCATATCCGCCTCCTTCAGGTTGACATTGGTGAAGGTGAGGTCTACCGGAATGCCGCGTTTCACGTATTCCGCCGCTGCCGTATTGATTTCATGGTCTGTGCGCTGCAGCATGCTCAGCACGCGTCCGCAGTTCCAGTGAAACAAAGGCGAACCATGCACCACGGCAAATGGCGCATAGCCCAGCTGTTTTTTGCAGAAATCGTAAAAGCGCAGCAATACTGCGTCTTTCGCAAATGCACCGGAAACATCCCACTCTGCCTCAGGCCACCGCAATCTGTTGCGAAGATTTGTCATTGCCCCTGACTTTACCACTCCCCATGCGGAGCGTCAAGCTTGCGGCTTTGCATCTCCGGGGATGATGATGTCATTTGCTCCTCCTTATGCGTTGGCATAATCAGGCAATCATCGACAAACCGGCGTTCTGATGACGCCCTTTTCGGCACCAAAAGCAAATCGCCCTCCCCTCGCAAAATCAAGAAAAAGATACCCTTCATATACAGCCAATACGGTGGTTCCACGCCCCCAGATATGTACATAAAAGGAAAAAAGCATAGGAATAATATGGAATTTCCAGAGAGCTGCCAGTCTTTTATGCTTGACTTAACTCCACCCTTAGGGTAACGTGTATTCAAGCATTATGACAGATCGTCGCATAGTTATTACAGGTATGGGTGCCCTTACCCCCCTTGGCAACAGTGTCGAGGAGACGTGGGAGGGTATGAAGAACGGCCGTTCCGGCATTAGCAAGATTGAGAGCATTGACGACAGTGCGCTCAATATTCACATTGCCGGCGAGGTGCGCGGCTATGACCCGACTCCCTTCTTCAAGAAAGATCCGAAGTCCGTTCGCCGCTGCGACCGCTTCGAGCAGCTGACCATGGGTGCCGTAGCAGAAGCCATTGAAAACGCCGGGCTCGATGTAGAAGCCGTGGACAAGGACCGCGTGGGCGTGATGATTGGCTCCGGCATTGGCGGCCTGGGCATTCACGGCGATGGCTGTGCAGCCCTCATCAACTCCGGTCCCCGCCGCGTGAGCCCCTTCTGCATTCCGTACATGATCACCAACATGGCCTCCGGTATGGTGAGTATCGAGTACGGTTTCGGCGGCCCGAACATGAGCATTTCCACTGCCTGCGCCACTGCCAACCACTGCATCGGTGAAGCCTGGCGCATCATGAAGTTCGGCGATGCCGATGTGATGATTGACGGCGGTGCTGAAGCTGCCATCATCCCCGTAGGTATTGCCGGCTTCGCCAATATGAAGGCCCTTTCCACCCGCAACGACGACCCCACCACCGCCTCCCGTCCCTATGATGTGGACCGCGACGGTTTCGTGATGGCCGAAGGTGCTGGTATCCTCATTCTGGAAACGCTGGAGCACGCCAAGGCCCGCGGAGCCAAGATTCTGGCAGAACTGGTGGGCTATGGTCTGAGTGCTGATGCCTATCACCTCACCTCCCCCATGCCGGAAGGCGAGGGTGCTGCCCGCTGCATGAACATGGCCATGAAGCACGCCGGCCTCAAGCCCACGGATATCCAGTACATCAACACTCACGGCACCTCCACCCCGCTGGGCGATATCTGCGAGACCAAGGCCATCAAGGCTTCCTTCGGCGACTACGCCAAGAACGGACTGGTAGTAAGCTCCACCAAGTCCATGACGGGTCACCTGCTGGGTGCAGCCGGTGCCATCGAACTGCTGGCCTGCGTGAAGGCCATTCAGGACAACTTCGTACCGCCTACCATCAACGTGTTCAACCAGGACCCCGAATGCGACCTGGATGTGTGCCCGAATGTGGGCCGCAGCATGACCG
Organism: Akkermansia sp.; assembly: GCA_045631705.1. Taxonomy (GTDB): domain Bacteria; phylum Verrucomicrobiota; class Verrucomicrobiia; order Verrucomicrobiales; family Akkermansiaceae; genus Akkermansia. Next base: position 17,560 of record JAZQVE010000068.1, read on the forward strand.
TGGATGTAGCCCTGAGCAACTCGTTCGGCTTCGGCGGCCACAACGCTTCCCTCATCGTGACGCGCTATGTCGATTAACTTAATGCTTAAGTCATAATAATCTCAGGCACGGCGGCTGTGGGCACCCACGGCCTCCGTGTCTGGCATCCCGCCATCCCCCCCCGGAAGATTCGTCCATGAAAAAGCACCTGACAGAGCTGCTGCAGCGGCTGCGCCGCCCCCGGCAGATGAACCGCACCGACCACCGCCTGCTCCACTGGGCCGGGCTGAGTTTCGCCGTGCTGGTGCTGGTAGTCATTCTCACCGCCGCCGGTGCCATGCAATACCTGGAGTGGGAGCAGATCCGCTTCCTGGGCGGCAGCCCGTTCTTCATCGGTGCAGAGGAGGCACAGGTTTCCCTGCTGGGGCCGGCCGGTATCTTTGCGCTCTGCCTGGCAGTCACCTTCTACCTGTCCCTCGTGCTGCTTTCAGAGCGGCACTTTTCCGGGCGGCTGCAGATTGCCCTGCTTGCCACAACTTCCCTGGCCCTGCCGGGCATCCTCTGCGTGCTCTGGGGCGGCGTGCTGAACATGGCAGCCCCCGTCATCTGTGCCCTGGCCTGCTGGCTGGGTGCTGAACTCATTCACCTTTTCCGCCGCTCATGAAGGCCCAGGATTACCCCCGCCCCGTGCTGGAGATGATAGCCGCACTCAAGCGCATGCCCGGCGTGGGCACGCGCGGCGCTGAGCGCCTGGCCCTCTGGTTCCTGCAGCAGGGCCGCAACGAAGCCCGCCAGCTGGCCACCGCCCTCACCACAGCGGCTGATACCGTGGGCAATTGCCCGGAATGCGGCTTCTTTGCCGAGCAGGGCTGCCGCTGCACCGCCTGCGATGACTCCACCCGCGATGCCTCCCTGCTCTGCGTGGTCGAGCAGCCTACAGATGTGCTCCCCATTGAACGCTGCGGCACCTTCCGCGGGCTTTACCACTGCCTGGGCGGCAAAATTTCACCGCTGGACGGCATCATGCCCGAGGACCTGGCCGTGGATAAGCTCATCGAGCGCGTGCAGGCCCACCCCGGCTGCGAGGTCATCCTGGCCGTGGGCAGCGATGTGGAGGGCGAGGCCACAGCCCTCTACCTGGCTGAGCTGCTGGGCAAATACCCCTGCCGCTGCACCCGCCTGGCCCAGGGCATGCCCGCCGGTGCCGGTCTCGGCCATGCCGATGCCATTACCCTCATGCGAGCCTTAGAAGGCCGCAGAGGATTGTAGGAAGACAGATTTCAGAATGCAAGTTACCAGCTTGCGCGCAGCCTTCCGGCTGCACTGAGAAATGAAAAATCACCTGAGAAATCTCAGGTGATTTTATTTTCAGGCACAGCGAATGCCGCACACGAACTCTTTATTCCGCATCCTGCGTTTTGAAATCTGCGTTCGATACCTCCTTGCGGGGCTTGTAGGTGGTGAGCTTCGTCTTCTTGCGCTTTTTCGGAGCAAAGTATTCCGGGTGAGCAGCGGCCCAGGCCTCATACAAGTCCGGGCGGTTAGCCTTGGTGCGCTCAATGGACTTCTCCAGCTTCCATTCGGCAATGGCCTTGTGGTTGCCGGAAAGGAACACCGCGGGCACCTCCATGCCACGGAACACATTCGGCTTGGTATAGGCGGGAGCCTCCAGCAGGCCGTTGGAGAACGATTCCTCCACGCTGCTGCGGTCATCGCCCAGGGCGCCGGGCAGAAGGCGCGCAATGGCATCTATGACCACCACGGCGGCAATGGCGCCATTCGTCAGGATATAGTCACCGATGGAAATCTCCATATCCACCAGCGTATCAATCACGCGATGGTCCACGCCCTCATAATGGCCGCAGAGGAAGATATAATGCGCATCCCCGCCCTGCATGCAAGGGGCAGCCAGTTCCTCCGCCACCGGCTGGCGGAACACGCGGCCCTGCGGGGTCATGAGAATCACCTTTGTGTTCTCCTGGCGCAGCTCCTCGACAGCTTCGAAGATAGGTTCGCACTTCATCAGCATGCCCTGCCCGCCGCCGCAGAGGTAGTCATCCGTACGGCGGTATTTATCATGCGTCCAGTCGCGCAGCTGGTGGGCGCGCACCTCGATGAGCCCGGCCTCTGCCGCACGCCCCATGATGCTCTGGGACAGGGGCACAGAGATAAGCTCAGGGAAAAGGGTGAGAACGTCTATTTTTAACATGGTTAAAAGTACGAATTACGAAGTACGAATTACGAAGTATGAAGTTCCGCTCGCTGATGCTCGCATGATTTTACTTCGTACTTCGCACTTCGTACCTTGTACTTAAGCATTGGCGTTGTGGCGGAGCATGGCCTCCACGTAGCCGTCGATGTTGCCATCCATCACGTCCTGAATGTTACCGCATTCGAACCCGGTGCGCAGGTCCTTCACCATCTGGTAAGGCTGGAACACGTAGGAGCGAATCTGGTTACCCCAGGCGATGTCGCCCTTCTCGGAGTACTGGCGGTCGGCCTCGGCGCGTTTGCGGTCTTCCTCCAGCTGAATGAGGCGGGCCTTGAGCATGCGCATAGCTTCCTCACGGTTGCGGAGCTGGGAGCGCTGGGTCTGGCAGGCCACGATGATGCCGGAGGGCAAGTGGGTCAGACGCACGGCGGTTTCCACCTTGTTCACGTTCTGGCCACCCTTACCACCAGCGCGGTAGGTATCCATCTTCACATCGCACTCCTTCACCTCGATTTCGATGTCATCGGAGATATCCGGGGTGGCATCCAGTGAGCAGAATGAGGTGTGGCGCTTGCCGGCGGAGTCGAAGGGGCTCATGCGCACCAGACGGTGAATGCCGCGCTCGTTCTTCAGGTAGCCATAGGCATACTCACCATCAATCTTGATGGTCACGGAGCGGATACCGGCTTCATCGCCATCGGTGCTTTCCATGATTTCTGTGTTGAAACCGTGGCGCTCGCAGTAGCGCAGGTACATACGCAGCAGCATGCTGGCCCAGTCACAGGCCTCGGTGCCACCGGCACCGGCGTGAATGGTCACATAGCAGCCGGCGTTATCGTGCGGGCCATTCAGAAGGGTCAGCAGCTCAAATTCCTCCAGACGCTTGAACCAGGCATCGTACTCCGCCTTGGCCTCCGGGGCCATATCGTCGTCCTCAGCAGCCATTTCCACGGCCACTTCCACGTCCTCCAGCCCGCTCTCCAGGGAGCGGAACTGCTCCAGGCGGCGCTTAAGGGGGTTCACCTCGCTCATCAGGGCACGTGCGGCCTCGGGGTTATCCCAGAAATCCGGGGCGCTCATGCGCTCATCCAGTTCTGCTACTTTTGATTCAAGGCTTCCGAGGTCAAAGATAGCTCCCGAGCTCGGAAAGACGGGAGCGCATAGCTTCCGTGTCGAGCGCCGAGAGATCGATATTGGTCGTCTGGTTCTCCATAACGCGCGGGAGTATACAGGCTTTAGCCTTGGGAGTCAACCCTTAATTTCCGCGCACAAGTGCGCGTGGATTGACGATTTATGATTGACGAATTTATGTGCCTGATTTCGGCAGGAAATAGCCACGCTGCTTTTCGTTGATGGGCAGACCGGCAAGCTCCATCACATGCAGCATTTCCTCCCACAGGCGGCGGCGTTCGCCCAAATCACTGGTGCGCAGCAGGTAACTGGGGTGGTGCGTGACCACCACGGGAATTCCGTTGAAATTCCAGGTACGTTCCTGGTAGGCCGCCAGGGGCAGATTACCCTGCTGCAGCAGGCCGCGAGCCGCAATAACACCCAGAGCCACAATAACCCGCGGCTGTAGCAAACGCATTTCGAATTCCACCACCGGGCGGCTGATGAGCAGTTCCTTCTCACTGGGCGGACGGGTGTTGAGGGTCTGCCGCGGCTGGGCGGGGCGGAATTTGAGCAACTGAGTAAGGTACACCTGCTCGCGGGTAAGGCCCATAGCCTTCAGCATGCCATCCAGCTTACCACCGGCCTCACCCTGGAACGGCAGGCCGGCCTTCTCATCGTAGTATCCGGGAGCATCGCCCACAAAGGCAATGGCAGCCTGCGTATTGCCCTGCGGCAGCACTACTTGCTCGCGCAGCGTGCCCAGCTGGCGCAGCGGCGCCCAGGTGGGCAGCAGACGCCGCATATTTGCCCAGGCTTCCTCTGCGTTGCTGCCACCAGGGCGGAAGAAGGGAATCTCCTCCTCATAGGCCACCGGTTCCTCCGGCAAAGGCTCATCCAGATTCACCCCCAGCTTCATGACAGGAGCCTCAGGCTCACCACCGCCGGCCACCGGGGGCATCGGCATGTCATCCACGGGCTCCTGCGGCATCGGCATGCCCTGCCCCACCGGCTCAGGCATAAGCGGAGCCACAGGCACCGCTACCCCGCCGCGCTTCGCAGCCAGCATCCACGAGCGCAGCACCGCCCGCGCCTCATCATCCACAGCCAGCCGCTGCACGCCCCGTGCTTGCAGGGTGCGCAGGTAATCAAGTACTAAGCCGCGGAGATTCATGGGAAGTCTGAATGTTTAATTTTGGATGTAGAATATATTAAAATCCGTTCGCTGCATGGTATCATACCAAGCAGCCAAGTCAAGCCAGAAGACTGTCCCGCCTTGGCGGGACAATTTCACCAGTCAAAGACTGATTTCACTGGATGATAATCCAATTTCACACGGACTTTGTCCGTATTTCACCTCAATTTATTCGTTTTCCCTGTACATACCATTGTGTATCTGTTAGTTTATCAGAATGGAACGAGAAGGAAGACTTAAAAGGGCAGCTATTGATTTTGCCATCAGAATCGTACAATTGTACGATAAAATCGAACGAAAGGCATTCATGAAGCAGCAACTCGGCAAAGCCGGCACAAGCGTCGGAGCCAATATCCATGAAGCCGATTACGCCGAAAGCCCGGAGGACTTCATCCATAAAATGAAAATCGCCCTTAAAGAGTGCCAC
>JAZQVE010000069.1:0-47790 GCA_045631705.1 Akkermansia sp.
CTCTGCATCCGCAGGGGGCTGGTCATCGGGAGTCTGCAGGTCGGTGGGGGCATCCTCGTCCACAGGCATGGGCGGGGGAAGCTGGCGCACGGGCGGGTCTGTCATTTCGCCGGTTTCGAGCAGCTCAGCCACCTGCTTGCCGCTCAGTGTCTCGAACTCGATGAGCTTATCGGCAATGAGAAGCAGGCGTTCCTTATTCTCGGTGAGGATGGTCACGGCGCGGTTGTAGTTCTCTGTCACAATGCGCTGGATTTCCTCGTCGATAATCTGGGCGGTGTGCTCAGAGAAGTTGCGGGTGGTCTGGGAGATGTCGCGAGCCAGGAATACTTCACTGTGGTTGGAGCCGTACTCGATGGGACCGAGCTTCTCACTCATGCCATAGACGCAGACCATCTTGCGGGCAATGCCGGTGGCCTGATGAATATCACCGCGGGCACCGCCGGATACATCACCGAACACTACAAGCTCGGCGCAGCGGCCACCCATGGCCATCACGATGTAATCCAGCATTTCGCTCTTGTATTCGCTGTACTTATCTTCCTCCGGCAGCATCATGGTGACACCCAGTGCCGGGCCTCGGGGGATGATGGTAACCTTGTGCAGCGGCAGGGTCTTGCCAAGGGCTGTCTTGAGCAGACACACGGCGTGCCCGGCCTCGTGCACAGCGGTCATGTACTTTTCCTTATCGGAGATTTCAAGGGAGCGGCGCTCGCGGCCCCAGCGCACCTTCTCGCGGGCTTCCTCCAGGTCGCTCTGCTGCACGGTGGGCTTGTTCTGGCGGGCGGCGATGAGGGCGGCCTCGTTCACCAGGTTAGCCAGCTCAGCACCGGAGAAGCCGGTGGTGGCGCGGGCAATCGGGCCCAGGTCTACATTGGGGTCAAGCTTCACCTTGCGGGCATGCACGCGGAGAATCTGCTCGCGGCCTGCGGCGTCCGGCAGGTTCACTGTCACCTGGCGGTCGAAGCGACCGGGGCGGAGCAGGGCGGGGTCGAGCACGTCCACCCGGTTGGTGGCGGCGATGACGATGACATTCTCATTGGCTGTGAAGCCGTCCATTTCCACCAGCAAGGCGTTGAGCGTCTGCTCTCGTTCATCGTGTCCACCGCCCACGCCGTGACCACGATGGCGACCCACGGCGTCAATTTCGTCGATGAAGATAAGGCAGGGGTTATGCTTCTTGGCCTCGGCAAACATGTCGCGTACGCGGCTGGCACCCACACCCACGAACATTTCCACAAAGTCGGAACCGGAGATGGTGTAGAAGGGTACACCGGCTTCGCCGGCAATGGCGCGTGCCAGCAGGGTCTTACCCGTGCCGGGAGGCCCTACCATGAGAACGCCCTTGGGAATGGTGCCGCCCAGGTTACGGAACTTCTGCGGATTGCGGAGGAACTCCACGATTTCCCACACTTCTTCCTTAGCCTCGGAAATGCCGGCCACGTCCTTGAAGGTGACCTTGTTCTTGCCGGGGTCGAGAAGGCGGGCACGGCTGCGGGCAAATTTCATGGCACCGCCGGGTCCGCCGCCCTGGGCACGGAAGAAGAAGAACAGCAGGAACAGGAAAAGGAGGATGGGCAGGGCATTCACCAGGAAGAGGTGCCAGGTGTTGCTCTCCACAGTGTACTTCACCTGGTTGCCCAGCAGATCACGCACCTGCTGACCCTGGAAGGTGGCGTTGAACTCCACGCGTACGGGCTCCAGGTCCTTGAGCTGGACTGCAGTGGCCGGCGGCAGTCGGTATTCGCCCACGATGACACCCTGGCCGGAGGCTTCGTAGATAACCGGGCTGCCATTGGTGGTGATGATGCGGCCTTCGGCACCCATGCGGATAAAATCTTCTGTGGACCAGATGCGGTCGCCCTGGAGTTCCTTCGGGGCGTCCTCCACGCGGGAGGTGGTGATGCCGAAGCGATTGCACAGCGCGCGGATTTCATCAGAATCCGTGAAGGGCATGTAGAAGGCGGCCTTGGGGTACTGAGGAAGGTTCTTGTACTCAAAGGCTGTGATGACACCCTCAGTACCGGAGGCACTGAGGGTCACCTCCACGGGGAAATCTTTGGGCTGGGAGAGTACAACCTTGCCAGCCTTGTAATCCTTGCGGAACTGTTCCAGCGAAATGGTCTTGCCAGGTGCGGACAGGGAGCCATCGAACATGAAGGCTACCATGAGGATACCGGCAATGACGGTCAGGAGAATCAGGACGCCCCAGTTCGGGGTGCCACCGGGAGTCGGGACTTTGTTGGGTTGTTTATTCGGGTCAGACATATGGTCCTGCTGTGCTTTTTCGCATTTTACCGCAGAAGTCAAGTCTGCGGAATCATCTATTGTGCCATAAATGCCGAAAATGGCGTCAGTATAAGGAGCTTTCGGTTCATGAGACCGGGGAATATCCTGTCGGAGCACGGGACTTCAGTCCCGAAACTTCAAGCAGTAAGGGACTGAAGTCCCTCGCTCCGAGGAGAACCAGCGTCTCTCCTGCGCTTCTACATAAACGAATACGCGTCAATATCCAGCGTCAGTGTCACGCCTTCGCCGCAGTTCATGGCGGCAATTTCACGGCTGCAGATATCGGCCATGATGCGGGAGCGGGGAGCCTTCAGGGTGCACTGGTAGCGGAACTGACCATAGGCCTTGGCCAGCGGGGCAGGGAGCGGGTCGCTGATCTGTACCTGGGGAGGAAGAACCTCCAGCAGGCGCTTGTGCAGCGTCTCCATGGCCAGGGCTGCTACGTCTTCCTGCTCACTGCGGGCGGTGATGACAGCCATGTGACAGAAGGGCGGGAAGTTCATCTGCTGGCGCAGTTCCATTTCGGTTTCGGCAAAACCATCGGTATCGTGGCGGCGGGCAAACTGGATGGCTGCGGCCTGTGGATTGAATGTCTGGATGATGACCTCTCCGTCCAGGTCGCCGCGTCCGGCGCGTCCTGCCACCTGGGTGAGCAACTGGAAGGTGCGTTCGGCGGCTCGCGGGTCGGGGATGTTCAGCCCTAAATCAGCATTCAGCACGCCCACCAGCGTGACCCCGGGAAAGTCCAGGCCTTTGGAAATCATCTGGGTGCCCAGCAGAATATCTGTCCGGTGGGCGCGGAAATCTGCCAGAATATCGCGCAGGGCGTTCTTGCGAGTCGTGACGTCGGCGTCGACTCGCTGCAGCCTGGCTTGCGGAAAACAGCGCCGCAGCACAGTCTCCACCTTCTGGGTACCGTAGCCTTCCAGCGAGATGTTGGCCGTGTGGCAGTCCGGGCAGCGGGCCGGTGCCATCTGCCGATAGCCGCATATGTGGCAGACCAGTCGGTTTTCCGTGGCGTGGAAGGTCATGGGCAGGGCGCAGTGCTCGCAGTTGGCCACGTAGCCGCATTCCGGGCATTGCAGGGCGCGGGCAAAGCCGCGGCGGTTCAGCAGCAGAATTACCTGTTCACCTTTGGTCAGTCGCTCATCGATGGCCATGCGCAGACGCTCTGAAAGGATGCCGAGGTTTCGCTTATCCTTGGGCTCGCTGCGCATATCGAGCACGCGGGTGAGGGGTAGCCGCTGCCCGTCGGCGCGTTTATCCATGCGCAGCATGCTGTATTTGTGCTGCTGTACGTTGTAAAGGGATTCGAGCGAGGGGGTAGCCGAGCCCAGCACAATGGTGGCTCCTTCCATTCTGGCACGCAGCACAGCGAGGTCGCGCCCATGGTAGCGCGGGCTGTTTTCCTGCTTGTAGGAGGAATCGTGTTCCTCGTCCACAATGATGAGACCGAGATTCTGCACCGGGGCAAAGACGGCGGAGCGGGGGCCGATGGCTATGCGGGCCTTGCCGCGGTGGATGGCATGCCATTCATCGAAGCGTTCGCCATCGCTCATGGCGCTGTGGAGAATGGCGACGCTGCCGGGCTCCTGGGCAAAACGCCCTTTGAAACGGGCCATGGTCTGCGGCGTGAGCGAGATTTCCGGTACCAGGATAAGCACGCCCTTGCCCTGGGACATAGCACGCTGGGCGGCCTGGAGATAGACTTCTGTCTTGCCGGAGCCTGTCACCCCCTGCAGCAGCAGCGGTTTCGTGTCCCCGGCATCGTAGGCGGCATTGATGGCTGCCAGGGCGGCCGCCTGTTCCGGATTCAGTTCCAGCGGCTGGGTGGGGGCGAATTGTTCGCTGCCGGCGGGATCGCGGTGTATCTGTTCCTCTTCAATACGCACATAGCCGGCTTTCTCCAGCGCACGGCAGGGAGCCAGCGAGGCGGAACCTCCCAGGTCTGCCAACGCCTCGCGCTTGTCTGTGCTGGCATGCAGGTAGCGCAGGATGGTGGCCTGGCGCGGGGCCCGGCGATTGATTTTGTTCAGCGTATCATCATCCGGCCAATCCTGGAGCACCACCACCTTGCGTGTCTTTTCCTCGTGGCGTTCCTGGCGCACTGGCTCCGGCACGATGCAGCGAATCATCTGCTCCACCGGCACAGCGTAGTAGCGCGCAGCCCATTCGGCCAGGTCCATGAGAGCAGGGGAGATGACCGGCTCTTCGTTCACCAGGCGCTTCAGCGGGCGCAGCCGGTGTGCCCATTCCTGCTCCGGCTGCACCAGCGCCAGCACGGTGCCGGTGGTGCCACGGGCGCGCAGCGGAACCTCCACGCGACTGCCGCGCGTCACCCCGCTCATGTGTTCGGGAATGGCGTAGTCCAGCACCATGTCGTTGAGCCCATCCACCAGCACACGGGCTGCCGGTGGAAATGCAGGCATGTCTGCAAAAAGCTCCTGCATGGCGGGAGAACGGGGAATCAGGCCTCGGCCTCTTCCCGGGAAAGAATGTGTACCACCACCTTGGTGCCGGCCTTTTCACCGGCGGCCTTGGCCAGTGAACGGATAGCAGAGGCTGTCATGCCGTTGCGGCCAATCACGCGGGCTACATCTTCCTGCTCCAGAACCAGACGGAAACGCAGCATATCTCCCGCCGGTGTGGCAGCAACGCGCAGCTCCGCATTCTCCGGATGACGGATGAGGGGAGACACGGCGGCCAGCAGGTATTTACCGATGGATTCTGTGAGTTGGTGCATACGCGTTACTTTAATGGATGCCGGGCGGGGTGTCAAGTTCCTATCGCGTTTGTCACAGCTTGATGAATACCCGCTTCTGGTAGAGGAACCAGCAGAGGAACCAGGCGAGTAGCAGGGCGCTGGCTGCATTGGCCACGCGCTGCCATTCGGTATTCAGGAAGAGTGCCCAGGTGCCGCCGAGCAGGCGTTGCGTCAGTGCCGGGAAGCTGATGATATGGGTGAGTACATAGGCAGCCAGTGCATTGAGCCCGACGACGCGCAGGGGCAGGCTGATTTTATGCAGCCCCGGCAGGTCGATAAGAAGGTGGAACAGGGAGATGGCAATGGCTCCCACCCCTGCGGAGAAGAGGACGAAGCCCGGCGTCCAGATGCCCTTGATACAGGGCAGGAACCAGCTGCCTCCCAGCAGAAGGGCTCCGGCCAGTATGAGATACAGTGCCCGTTTCCACGGGCCGGGTACATTCAGAAACACCCGTCCGCTGCAATACCCCAGCAGGCTGAGTGCTGTGGCGGAGAGGATGCAGAGCGGTCCTTCCGGGTCAAAACTCCGGCTGTACAGCACGCCGGGGCACAGCTGGGCATCCACCTTTGCATTGAAGCAGCCGCCAGGGGTGAAATCTCCCCCCAGATATTGTGCTGCTCCCACTCCGATGAGGATGAGTACGGCCGATACCAGGCTGGGAATCAGGCGGCCCCTCCAGACTAGAGTCAGACTACCGGCCAGAGCGCCGGAGATGCCGATGAGCCCCAGCACAGAGGCGAACCGCATGCTGCCGGTATCCCAGGTGATAGCTCCGTTCACAAGGAAACCAAGTAACACGAGGATGAGGGCTCGCCACCAGAGCTTCAGCAGTACTCTCCAGACCGGTGTACCCAGACTTCTCAGCTGTGAAAAACACATGGACATGCCTGCCATATAGACAAACAGAGGAAACACGCAGTCGTACAGTCGCATGCCTTCCCATTCGGCATGCCCCATTTGTTCCCGCAGGCATTGCCAGATGCTGCTGTCGCTGTATATCGGGTATAGCGCATATACCAGCGCATCTATGCCCAGTATGATGAGCATATCCAGCCCTCGCAGGGCATCCAGTGAGCTGAGTCGCGCGCTTGGTGTGTTCATGTGCCCGCCATTCTACCAAATTCTTCAGCTTTCTGGCAAGCGAAGAAATAAAAATTAGAAAAATTCTAAAAAAAGAGTTGAACAAAATGACAAGTTAGTGTATCCTAACCTCAACACAACAAAATTACATATCATGTTAGTAGGAAAACAAGCACCCGTATTCAAGGCAACAGCAGTAGTAGATGGCGAAATCGTGAATGACTTCACACTTCAGGACTATATCGGTCAGAAGTATGTGGTCTTCTTCTTCTACCCGAAGGATTTCACCTTTGTATGCCCGACCGAGCTTCTGGGCTTCCAGGCGGCGCTGCCAGAGTTTGCCCGCAGGAACACCGTAGTGGTAGGCTGCTCCACCGACACCGAGTACAGCCACTGGGCCTGGTGCCAGAAAGAGCAGAGCGATGGCGGCATCAAGGGCGTGACCTATCCTTTGGTGGCCGATACCAATAAGACCATCGCCGATGCCTTCGACGTCCTTGCCGGTGAGCGCTATATTGATGAGCACGGCAAGCTGCAGGTCATTGGTGAACTGGTCGCCTACCGAGGCCTCTTCCTTATCGATAAGCAGGGCATCGTGCGCCACCAGCTGGTGAATGATATGCCGCTGGGCCGTTCCATCGATGAAGCCATCCGCATTGTGGATGCCCTGCAGCACTTTGAGCAGTACGGCGAGGTCTGCCCGCTGGGCTGGCATCCTGGTCAGGAGGCCATGAAGCCCACCCACGAAGGCGTGGCGGAGTACCTGGGCAAGGCTGCAGAAAAGGCCTGAGCCACTGAAAAAATTCTGTGAGTGATAAAGTAGAATAGAAAGAAAGGAGCCGCATCCTGACGGGTGCGGCTCTCATTCATTTCTACTGGCAGGTGCTTATTTAACAGTTACACCTTCCATGACGATGACTTCCATGGGCTCCAGCGTAATGCTGATTTCAGTATCTACATTCAGCTTGCGATCCATGATGCCTTTCAGGTGGCGCTGGTCAGCGAAGGAGCTCTTCAGCATGACGGAGCCCACCACACCGGGCGGTACATCCAGAATCTGGCGCAGGGTGGACTTGAGTGTCTTAGGCTTGTTGGAGGAATTGCGCAGCGCGAGGGTGCACTTCTCAGGGTTCCAGGAAGCCCAGCCGTAGATATCACCATCCTTGGTGGTTTTGTTCCAGGGATTGCCGCCAACCCAGTGCGTATCTGCCAGCACGTCAGCATTGCGGCGTACCCAGGCGATGCAGCTGGCCAGCTCATCCCAGAGCTTGCCATCCTCCTGAGCCATGAGGTCGGCATCCACATAGATTTCCTGCAGACCGGAGCCGCAGGCAAATGCGGTGCGCATTTCCTTGACACAGTTGGCGGGGGCCTTGCTCATCACGCGGGGAGGACCGTTCCTGGTGATGATGGTGCCGTGGGTCATGAGGGCATTGATGGGGAAGAGCGGGGCTCCTTCCACAAATACCTCATGCACCAGACGGTCGCGGTAGGTAATCCACTTGTCGCGGGCATCACCGGCGTTGCCTACCTGGTCGAAGTCATTCTCCTGGCGCCAGATGGAATCGGCATACATGAACCAGAAGGGACTGGCCCAGGTACCCACCGTGGTGTTGATGTAGATATCCGGGCGAGCTTCGCGCAGGGCGGTGAGCACACGCAGAATGCCCTCGGCATCTTCCAGAGCGCCGGGCCCCTTGGCATGGAACTTGGTGGAGATGCCGTCGAATTTGAAGTAGCGCATGTCGTAGTTCTTGATCATGTACTTGCAGCGCTCCACGAAGGCATTGAAGTATTCCGGGTTGGAAAGCTCGAAATTGGCAATGCGGTTATTGGGATGTGTCTGGTTCCAGTAGTTGATGCGCATGCGCTTGCTGGAGCCGTAGCCACCCACCGGGCCGAGCCAGGTACCCAGGCCGCAATCCATGCTGGTGGCCACCTCGTTCACCTTGGCAAAACCGTTCGGGAAACCACAGTGGAAGCCCCACAGACTGTTGAAGTCGTCCCAGCCGTCATCAATCACGAAGGCGTCAATCTTGGTGTTACGCTTCTCGAAGAGTTCCTTCTTCCAGGTGTTGATGATATCCAGGGAAATCTTTTCGCTGGTGCGCTTGGCGGGGTCCTCATAGTCATGCAGCACGATGCCTACCTCATACCAGTCGTTGTAGTGTACCATGGTACGGTAGGGCACGGGCTTCTCGCGCTCGATGTAGGAGAGGAAGGAACGGCGCTCCTGACCAGGCGTGAACAGACCGACGACGGAGCTCACCTTCCAGGGGGATTCCTTGGTCAGGTTTGTCTTGCGCACCCAGGTGCCGCGAACCATGTCCTCAGGGATGGCTGCGGTATCGGCGTCCGGATTACCGGTGGTGAGGGAAAGAGAGATACGGCCGACACTGGTGACGGGTTCGGTCTTCTTCTCCACCCAGTAGCGCAGGTTATACGTGCCCGGTACCGGGACGATGACGTGGTACTCAGAGCCTTCGGACTTGTGGCCGGTGTAGCCGGGATGCACATCCTCAGAAATGACCTGGCCGGAGGTGGTTACCAGCTGCACACCCACGATGTTGAGACGGTTGTTGCCGCGCTCATACTTGAAGTCGATGGCGCAGTCGCCGGGTTCCTCGAACTTGACCGGGCCTTCTGCCACTACCAGGTGCTTCACTACCGGACCGTTCTTTTCATCATACTGCTTGCCGTAGACAGGGTGGAAACTTTCCGGTACCGCAAAGACGCTGCCGAACATACCGGGAGTCCAGCTCTGGGCAGACCAGGAATCTTCCTGGGCTGCTCCGTGCTTGCCCACTGTCATCACTGACATCGGGGTTTCCAGCCCCATGAACATAGTGTCGGTCACGGCTATGGTGCCGTGGGTCGTGTTGCCGGATATGGAGGGGATGCCGCCTTCCTCTGTGGGAATCACCTGCAGCGGGGTGATGGAATGGAAGGGCACGGGACCATCTGTGGCCTTGAGCACGAACTCCTGGCGCAGGTAGTGGGAACCCTCGCGCAGAATGGCCTTCCATTCAATGCTGAAGGAATTGTCCGGGGCGGTGAAGGTGGCCGATACGGCATTGCCGGAAAGCTTTTCGGACTGGCGCAGTGCCTTGGCATCCGGTGTCAGGTTCTGAACCTTCAGCTTGGTTGCCGGCATGTCCGTGGAGCTCAGCTGCTGCCCGTTAGCCAGGGTGAGGGTGAACACGGGGCCGCCGCCCTGCAGAAGCTGGGTGCCATCTGCGGCCTTCAGACCGCCGAATATCACGCCATCCTTATAGTCAAAGGTGGCCGAAAGGTTGCTGTTTTCCAGTGTGCAGGTAATCTGACCCTCTTTTGTCTCAACAGCCTCTGCCTTCTGCCCCTCATTACAGCTGGGCAGGCTGGTGCTGAGCCCTGCGGCAATCAGGACCGCCAGTATTGATTTCAAAAAAATATTATTACGCATAACCTAAATAAATGGGCCGCTATTCAGGTTGTACTCTAGCACAATGGAACCCGCGTGGCAAGTGGGAATGATGGGGTGCCTTATGGCTGGTAAATGCGAAACCATGCAGAAAACGCCCTTGAATCCTGAAAAAAATGAAAATCCCATTTGCTATATCGTTCCTGGTGGTGTAGTATAGTGGCATGCGCCGCTCCCCAATACCCGGATTAGTGCTGGCAGATGGCTGGCTGGCTCCCTTTGAACGCGAAATCAAGGGGCGTATGAGATTATTCGATGCCCAGCTGGAGCGCATCTGCCGTCGCCATGGTTCGTTGATGGAATTTGCCCATGCTTACACGCGTCTGGGCTTCAACCGCGATGCGGAGACCGGTGAATGGGTGTATCGCGAGTGGGCTCCGGGGGCTCGGGCGCTGTACCTGATTGGCGATTTTAATTTCTGGAACCGCGAGGCGAACCCGATGCAGCGTGATGCCAGCGGCGTGTGGGAAATCCGCCTGGCTCCGGATGCGTTGAAGCATGGCCAGCATGTGAAGGTGCATGTGGTGGGGGCTGATAATGAGCACCATGACCGCATGCCGGCCTGGATTCGCTATACCGCGCAGGATGCTGCTACTTTTGATTACAGCGGTGTCATCTGGGAACCGGCTGAGCCGTACCAGTGGATGAATACACGCTGGAATCCGGCGAATGTCAGGACACCCTTCATCTACGAGACCCATGTGGGCATGGCCGGTGAGGAGGAGCGGATTCACAGCTACCGTGAATTTGCAGACAATGTGCTGCCGCGCGTGGCGAAGCTGGGCTACAACGTGGTGCAGATTATGGCCATTCAGGAGCATCCGTACTATGGTTCCTTCGGCTATCATGTGTCCTCCTTCTTTGCTCCGTGTAACCGCTTCGGCACACCGGAGGATTTGAAGTACCTCATTGATACGGCTCACGGGCTGGGCATTGCCGTGCTGCTGGATGTGGTGCATTCCCATGCCGTGAAGAATATGGCCGAAGGCCTGAATAATTTTGACGGTTCGGGAGGGCAGTATTTCTGCGCCGGTGAGCGCGACAGCATGCATCCGGACTGGGACAGTTGCTTGTTCGATTATGGCCGTGAAGAGGTACTCCAGTTCCTGCTGAGCAATCTGCGCTGGTGGCTGGAGGAATTCCATTTCGACGGTTTCCGCTTCGATGGTGTGACCAGTATGCTGTATCTGCACCACGGGCATGAGCCATTCACTGACCTGGGGTGCTATTTCAACACGCAGGTGAACCTGAGCGCGGTGACCTACCTGCAGCTGGCTGCCACGCTGGTGCAGCAGGTGTGCCCGGGGGCTTTTGCCATTGCAGAGGATATGAGCGGCATGCCGGGGCTCTGCCGTCCGGTGGATGAAGGTGGCTTCGGCTTCACCCACCGCCTGGCTATGGGCCTGCCGGATTACTGGATTAAGCTGCTTAAGGAGAAGAAGGACGAGGACTGGAGCGTGGGTGATATCTGGTACACGCTCATCAATCGGCGTTATGGCGAGGCGAATATCGCCTATGCCGAGAGCCATGACCAGGCTCTGGTGGGGGATAAGACTATCGCCTTCCGCCTGATGGATGCCGAGATGTATACCCACATGAGCTGTGATTTACCCAGTGTCATCATCGACCGCGGCATGGCTCTGCACAAGATGATTCGCCTGGCCACACTGGCTGCCGGCGGTGAGGGCTGGCTGAACTTCATGGGCAATGAATTCGGGCATCCGGAATGGATTGACTTCCCCCGCGAGGGCAACGGCAACTCCTATCAGTTCTGCCGTCGTCAGTGGAGCCTGGTGGATAACAAACTGCTGCGCTACCGCTTCCTGAATGAATTTGACCGGGCCATGGTGGAGCTGGCGAAACGCCGTGATCTGCTGGCGGCCGCTCCGGCGCGTCCGCTGAATATGGATGAGGAGAACCAGGTAATGGCATTTGAACGCGGTGGGCTGCTCTTTGTGTTCAACTGGAGTGGTACTCGCGCCATTCCTGATTACAAGTTACCTGCACCCAAGGCAGGGGAGTGGAAGGTAGTGCTGGATTCGGATGAAGCCCGCTTCGGCGGTTTTGCCCGCCAGGACCATAGCGTGCATCATTTCACGGATAAGAACCAGCAGCTTTCCCTGTACCTCCTGCCGCGCACTGTGCTGGTTCTGGCTCCGGCATTCCAGGGTGGGCGTCCGTTCTGATATTTCTGCATATGCTTGGTGAGATAATAGAGTCACTCCTTGCACATCTGCTGGAGAAAATTGCGGGCAACAGAGTCTGGGTATACGTGCTGCTGCTTATACTGGTAGCCGGTATTATGGCATACTGTTTACTTTAATGTACATGCCGGGTGTCGGTTCCTGGTTTCGCTCACGATTGAAAATCCGGCATTGACATGGGAAAACCGCTTTGATAGTATGGCCGCATGAAGGTACGTTCATCCCTTTGCATGCTGTGGCTTTTGCTGTTTGGTTTTATGTTGATCTCTGCTCCTGTGCAGGCACAGGATGAGGTGGACGAGGAAGAGGTAGTCGAAAAGGCTAAGTCCAAGAAGAAAAAGAAGAGCAAGAAGGCCAGGAAGAGTAAGAAAAACTCTAAGAAATCCAAGTCCAGGAAGGCTAAGAAGGAAGCAGCTGAGGACGAGGAGGACGCAGAGGATGATGCTGATGAGGAGGAATCTGAATCTGCTAAGGCCGGTGCACCCAAGGTGGTGGAAGCTCTGGGTAAGTTCAAGGTGTTCAATGCCAAGCCTAACCTGAAGGCTGATTACTACGTGTATCTCTACTCTGCCAGCTGGTGCGGATACTGCCAGCAGTGCATGCCGATTGCCGCTGAGGAATACAGGAAGATGAAGTCCTCCCGCAAGGTGGAGATGATTCTCATCTGTGGTGATAAGACGGAGGCTGAGGCTAAGGAATACATCAAGTCCAAGAAGCTCAATGCGCCTACCATCATGTTTGCCGAGCTGCAGGCTACAGGTTTCCAGGGGCTTCCCGGCTGCGGTATGCCCGGTTATCCCGCCATCAGTGTGGTGGATAAGGATGGTAAGCAGCTTAAGAATGTGGTGGGTGCCACGGCGGTGAAGGAGACTCTCTCCGGTTGGCGTGCCCTTACCATTGGCGGTAAGTAATTGACAATATGCGTCGGGCTCTCATCATCATAGGTCTGTGTGCAGGCTTGCTGGTGGGAGCCTGGTATGCATTCTGCATTTGGTGCGGTTGGTGGCAGCGTACCGAGCCTCCGACCATGTACCCCACCTGGAGCGAACAGCAGAAGTATGAGTTGCTGGCGCTCGACCACGAGTTGCGCTCCAATCCCATCTGCGCCGCGTTCGGTCTTGCCTGTTTTACAGACGGGATGAGCTGGTGGGAGGAAGCGCTGTGTGCCAATGGTACCTCTCTGGTCTGGGGATGGCGCCGCTTCTGCAAGCCTGCCCGCGAAGCCCTGCATGAGGTGATGGCCACGGGCAGGGGAAATGTGCGGACTATTGATGGTTACCCTGTGGCGCTGTATGCGCTGCGCTTTCATAAGGTGGCGTTGGTAAAGGCTCTTGTGGAGCATGGGTACAATCCTGCTACCCCTTATATTGCCTGGGATGCCCCATCCCTGCAGACGGAGCTTCGGACGGGCAATCTTCTGGTGGACGCACTTGAGGGTGCCTACATGGACCATACCATCAGGCTGGCAAGCCGGGAAAAACTTGATTTGCTGAATTTTCTGGAGCAGCATGGAGCCACCATTGATACGGTGCCCGATGCCGACGCCGCGTGGGTGAATGCGGCCTGTGCGGCTTTTGGCGATGATTCAGATGGCGGGGTTGCCATTGCCTGGCTGCTGCGCCGGGGACTGCCGGTAAGCGAAGGAATACGGCACACCATTACCGAGCTGCTGCAGATGGACGCATGCAGCGAAATCCGCGAGACGCTGCAGCGCGAGGGCCTGCTGCCCGGGGGCTCACGTTAAGGACGGTTCACGAAGGAATCATACAGATAATAAGGGAGGTAGAGGGTTCCTGCGACCAGTGCCCCGGCATTCATCACGACGGTGCAGGGGACATCAACCACCACGGCGGTGAGGGCTCCGACCGGGTAGGCATAAAAGGCGTGTGCATCCGCGCGTGGGCTGGAGCAGAGTCGCGGCTCCCTGAGCCGACGATGCTGGTACCTGGTTTTTACTTGCTTCAACTTTCCTTTCCCGGGAAGAAGTTCGGCGTGTGCCGGAAGGTCGGTGAGAATGTAGTCACCCCTGTGTTCCAGAACGTATATTATTCCGCCTGTGCGTATTCTTTTAGCTATGTCATCCCGGACCTTGAGGTAGACCGTCTCGTTCTCATCAGAAATCGGCTCCCAGGTACTGATGGAATCGTGCCCCAGCAGGGAGTGGAAGGGTTCTCCTTCCTGGCAGCCCCGGACCTTGCCCCGGCAGCCTTTGACATACACATTTTCTCCCACTCGGTAGAGTTCGGCGGCATCCGGTTCCGGAATCCATGTTGCTTCAGCCACTTTGGCGCGGTTCCAGGTATAGAGACAGACTGAGGAATAGCAGCTGTTCAGCGTAAAGCTAAGCAGCGCAAGTAGAAGCAGGTGGATGGGAAACGTCTTCATGTGCTGATAGTATATCATGCCGAATGGGATATTCAAGGTAGAAAAAGCCATGGATTAGGTCGCTCCTATCGCCTTTAGTCTTGATTTTTTTGGTGAAACATGGCAATATCGCAGCACGGCGCGCGTGGGTGCCGTCCGATTTACGAATTCCAAACCCCATTTTGGAGCATGATTCGCATATACACGCAGACGGAGAATGGGATATCCCGCACGGTGGGCCTGGAGGACCAGGAAGACCGCCGCGGGGATGTGTTCTGGATTGACCTGCTTACTCCGGATGCGGAAGAACTAAGGTATGCGGAATCCCTCTGCAGCATCGAGATGCCCACGAAGGATGAGATGCGCGAAATTGAGGCTACCTCCCGACTGTATTGCGAGGATGGCGGGCGCTTCATGACCACGACCGTGCTTTCCCGCGTGGAAACGGATGAGCCCATCATTTCTGAAATCACCTTCATTCTGAAGAGCAAGGTGCTCATTACCGTGCGCCACACGGATTCCTACTCCTTCCGCATGTTCTCTCAGCAGTTGCTCCGCATGAGCCAGACGAATCGCGACCTGGTGTTTATCGGCCTACTGGAATCGCTGGTAGATCGCCAGGCTGACGTTCTGGAACGCTTCGGTGCAGATCTGGATACGCTTTCCAAGAAGGTGTTCGGTACGCACCACACCCGCCGCAAGCAGAAGGTGGAGGACCCGGATACCGATGACCTGCGTGACGCGCTGGAAGAGCTGGGGCGAGTGGGTGATCTCATCACCCGCCAGCGCGATGCCCTGGTGAACCTGTTGCGCCTCATTACCTATGCCGGCAACGAGGAAAGCTGTATCGGCGAGGATAACCTGTATATGCCGCTGCGCTCGGTTTCCCGAGACGTGAATTCCCTGTCCGAATACGCCGCTTTCCTTTCCAATAAGATTAATTTCATGCTCGATGCCGTGCTCGGTCTCATCAACATTGAGCAGAACGATATTTTCAAGGTGTTCACCATCATGAGCGTGGTGTTCCTTCCGCCTACGCTTATTGCCAGCATGTTCGGCATGAACTTCAAGTTTATGCCCTTCCTGAATACGGACTGGGGTGTGTGGCTCTCCCTGGTGCTTATGGTGCTTTCCGGAGCACTGCCGCTTATCATCTTCAAAATCAAACGCTATATCTGACCATGATTCCCATTCGCAAGGTTGTTACCCCGGACCAGGAAATTTCCAAGGCTGACATTCTCATCGAGGCTCTGCCGTATCTGCAGGCCTATCGCGACCAGACCATCCTCATTAAGTTCGGTGGTTCCGCCATGGATAACCCCGAGCTGGTGAAATCCCTGATGCGTGATATTGTGGTGATGGAAATCATGGGCCTGAATCCTGTGGTGGTGCACGGTGGTGGCAAGGCTATTTCCAAGGCCATGGCCGATGCCGGTCTGGAAGCCCGCTTCGTGAATGGTCTGCGTGTGACCACACCCGAGGCCATCGACATTGTGGAGCGTACGCTGAGTGGTTCCATCAACCCCGGCCTGGTGGAGATGATGCGCGGACACGGTGGCAAGGCTGTGGGCATACCCGGCACCAATGTGTTTGTGGGCGAGAAGCTCATGGAGAAGGATGCCGAGGGCAATCCTGTGGATATCGGCATGGTGGGCAGCGTGATTGGTTGCGAGCTTTCCCGCGTGAAGGAGGCTCTTTCCCTGCAGCTCACTCCGGTGATTTCTCCGCTGGCCCGTGAACTGGGTACCAATCATTCCCTGAATGTGAATGCCGACCTGGCTGCGGCTGCTCTGGCTCGCGAGCTCAAACCGGTGAAGCTGGTGTATATCTCCGACGTGCCCGGTCTGATGAATGACCCGAAGGACCCGAGCACCATCATTCAGAGTATCAACCGAAAGGAAGCCTTCGAGCTTATCGAGCAGGGGGTGATTTCCGGCGGCATGATTCCCAAGGTGAAGAGCGCAGTTGAAGCTCTGAACGCCGGTGTGCGCAAGGTGCACTTCATCGATGGCCGCCTGCGCCACACCCTGCTTCTCGAAATCTTTACCCCCGAGGGTATCGGTACGGAAATTGTACGCGAACAGCGCTAATCTGAACCTGCTGTGAAAACTCCCGCCTCCATCGGAATTTTTTCTCCCACGCGCACTGCGGCGTGCCTGCAGGCTATGCAGCAGCTCATGGAGGCCTGTGCTCGTGCCGGACTGAATGCATACGAAATGGGGCGGAGTACGGCAAATGACCCGGTGCTGGGTAAGCCGGAAATGATTCTCTGCCTGGGGGGCGACGGCACCATGCTTTCCACGGCGCTTGGTGCCAGCAGCACTGGTGCTGTGCTGGGTGGTATCAATATGGGGCACCTGGGCTTCCTCAGTGTATGCGGGCGTGATGAGATTGAGCTCCTTGTGCAGGCTCTGGCGGAAGGAAATTATGAAGTGGACGAGCGCTCCATGCTGGAGGTCCGCAAGTTCGATGCCGCCGGACAGGAGGCCGAGCGCCGCTTCTATGCCCTGAATGAGCTTTCTCTCACGCGTGCTCAGACCGGCAAGATGATTGATGTGGACGTGGAGCTGGATGGTAAGCTGCTCAACCGTTATCATGCCGACGGTATCCTTGTGGCCACTCCCACTGGCTCCACTGCCTATTCCATGTCCGCAGGTGGTCCCTTGCTGTGGCCTACGGCGGGTGTGACCTGCCTTACCCCCATCTGCCCGCATAGTCTGACCAGCCGTCCGATTGTGCTGCCGGATTCGGTGGAGATTACGCTGCGTCCGCGTGAGCGTCGTGGCCGAGCAGGCGAATCGCTCATTTTCTCGCTGGATGGCCGCAACACCTATCCCATTGTGCTGAATGAGACGCTGCGCATTCGCAAGGCGCCGAATCCGCTTCGTCTGCTCGATTTGCCGGGCAGTGATTATGCGGCGCGTCTCCGCGCCAAGCTGCGCTGGTAATGGCAGCAGATTGCGTTGTTTCTCTGTGGAGAAGGTGGTGTAACTGAAGGAAAGACTGTCACCACCGTATATTTTCCTTGCCAAAGCGGGCGGGGAGGCGTAGAATGCACGGCGGTGTGCGCTGCGTACCGGAGCGCATGTCCTGTGTACCAATTTCAACAATATTCAAGATATGAATTTCATTTCAGATTGCGCAGATTCCCTGACTCCTTCCCTTACACTGGCTGTGACCAACAAGGCTAAGGAGATGAAGGCCCGCGGTGAGCAGGTGTTCGGCCTGGCCGGCGGTGAGCCCGATAAGGATACCCCCGAGAACATCAAGAAAGCTGCCATCGAAGCTCTGAACAACGGTGCTACCAAGTACACCCCCTCCGTTGGCCTTCCTCAGCTTCGTCAGGCTATCTCCGATAAGCTCAAGCGCGATAATGGTCTGAACTACACCCCCGACCAGATCTGCGTGTGCAGCGGCGCCAAACCGGCTGTGTACACTGCTCTGCGTGCCACGATTTCCGCTGGCGACGAAGTGATTATCCCCTCTCCCTACTGGGTGAGCTACCCCTCCATGGTGGAGCTCTGCGGTGGTACTCCCGTATTTGTGGAGACTAAGGCTGAGAACGGCTGGAAGATTACTCCCGAGGAGTTCGAGAACGCCATGACTCCCCGTACCAAGATGATTATCCTGACCACGCCGCACAACCCGACCGGTACCGTGTACACCGAGGATGAGCTGCGCGCTCTGGGTCAGATTGCCGTGGACGAGGATATCCTCATCATCGCAGACGAAATCTACGAGCACCTGGTATACGGCGACACCAAGCACGTGTCCATGGCCTCCCTCAGCGAGGAGATTTATAACCTGACCATCACCATCAATGGCTTCTCCAAGGGGTATGCCATGACTGGCTGGCGTCTCGGTTACTCCGCTGCTCCGGAGCACATCGCCAAGTTCATTAAGCTTATCCAGGACCACACGGCTTCCAATGCCACCACCTTCTGCCAGTACGGTGCCATCGAGGCTCTGACCGGCGACCAGAGCTTCATCTCTGACCTGCGCGAGGAGTATGACTTCCGCCGTCAGTATGTGTACAGCCGCCTGGCCACTATGCCCAAGATCAAGGTGGTGGAGCCCAAGGGGGCTTTCTACTTCTTCATCGACACCACGGAGCTCGGCATGACTTCTCTTGAACTCTGCGAGAAGCTGCTCGACCGCTATAAGGTGGCAGCTGTTCCCGGCATCGCCTTTGGTAATGACAACGCTATCCGCATCTCCTACTGCACCTCTCTGGACGTGCTCAAGGAAGGTCTGGATCGTCTGGAAGACTTCTGCAAGAAGCACTAATCCATTCTTCTGCTAGAGATATTGTGTATTTAATCCCCCGGTGCTGATACCAGCACCGGGGGATTTGCTATGGGGTGACGGCATGGCATTTGCGCGTCATTTGTCGTGGCTGCGGTTGGTATGTCCGTGCCTGTCATAGAATGAACTTGACGCTTTGGGCTGAAATATGGGAGAATATGCTCAGCGCAACAGGATTTCAGATGAGGATAATTCCCGCCATGGCCTTTTTGATGATGTCACCGCTACTCCAGGCGGTGGAGTGGAGCATTGAGCAATGCTCCTCTCTGGACTTGCTGGCAGGCCGAACAGGTGTGGCAGATACCCGTCCTTCCAATGACCCGCACCATAATTCAGCCCAGATGATGGAGCAGAATTCCGGTATTTACCGCGGGCAGTGGAGCTGGCAGAGCGAGATGCCGGAGCTCCTGTATGAAATCATGCATACGGGCGAGGCGGATAAGGTATCCCCGAGTGGTTTCACTGCCCTGCATGCCACTTGCGTGTATGCAGATGAGAATTTGTTCCGCGCCCTGATGGAGGCCGGTGTGCCCTTTGATACCCGTGCTGGCGATTGGCAGCAGCTGGGCTATGTGGGCGACACGCCGTTGGGGCTGCTGGTGCGCTTCATGAACCATCGAACGGCTGCAGCCCGCCTGCGTATGGCCCGTGTGCTGCTGGAGAAGGGAGCAAACCCGGATGCCCCCATGACGACCTGGAAGGGGAATCGCATGGTGACCACAGTGCCGTTCTGCGAAATGGGGAATCAGGATTGCAATCATGAAATGCGCATGCTCCTGCTGGAATTCGGCAGTAAGGATTTAAAGAGACGCATGCATGGCTGGTCTCTGAGCTGGGACTGGTACCGCGAAGACCTGCGCAGGCATCTGCGCCAGAACGGCGTGGTGAAGGGGAGCAGCCTGGCGGGCAGCACCCAGAAGAAACCTGCTGATATTGGCCGCGTGCCGTTGTTGGACCTCATTCGCAAGGGTGAGGTGGAAGGCGTGCGCATGGCTCTGGAGGCCGGCGCCAGTATCGAGGTGTCTCCCCGTGCCCGTCGATATGGCCAGGAGCCTCTGTTCAATATACCAGCCCGCAAGAAGGATGATCCCGAAGCGGCTGTGGAAATTGCCCGCCTGCTGATTGAGGCTGGTGCAGATGTGAACCAGCTGAACCGCCAGGGACGTTCCCTGCGCATTCACTATGACCGCTTCTATTCCAAGGCATCCAAGGCGCTGTGTGCTTATTTCAAGTCTTGCGGTTCTCTGATTCACCCTGATTCTCCGGACAAACGGGCAGAAGTGGAGAAAACCCGCCAGGAGGCTCAGGCCCGTGCTGCTGCTCGTGCTGCCAGACTGGCAGGTGAGCCGGAACCCTCTGTTCCCGTTATTGTTGATGACCCTGCTCCCGAGGTGACAGCAACTCAGCCGACTCCTGCGGTGGAACAGCCGGTGGCTGCAGAGCCGCAGTCTGAGCCCGCGCCTGCAGTGGAGCAACCTGTGGCTGCAGAGCCGCAGCCTGAGCCCGTGCCCGCAGTGGAGCAACCTGTGGCTGCAGAGCCGCAGCCCGAGCCCGCGCCTGCAGTGGAGCAACCTGTGGCTGCAGAGCCGCAGCCTGAGCCCGCGCCTGCAGTGGAGCAACCTGTGGCTGCAGAGCCGCAGCCTGAGCCCGCGCCTGCAGTGGAGCAGCCGGTGTCCGCAGAGCCGCAGCCAGAACCCGCCCCTGCAGTGGAACAGCCTGCGGCTGATGCTCCGCAGGCTGAACCAGAGGTTCAGGAGAAGTCTGCTGAGGAGACGGTAGCGTCTCAGAATGACAAGATGCAGCAGGATGCATCTGCCCGTCTAATGCTTGAGGTCCAGGCTCAGCTTGCAGAGTTGCAGGCTCGCTACGAGGCTGAACAGCAGGCAAAGGAACAGGCTCAGCAGGATAAAACCGAAACCGGGAGGGAACAGGAGTGATGAAGGGTTTTCTTTTTGCTTGTGTCTGCGCGTTGCTTTCTCTGGGCTACGCCGCAGAATCCATTCAGCTTGAAGGTGTGGAGAATAGCTACAAAATCAGCAGGGACCTGTATCGTTCTGCTCAGCCGGAGCGAGAGGGATTCACAGCTTTGCAGAATCTCGGTATCCGCTCTGTTCTGAACCTGCGGGAGTATCATAAGGATACCCGCAAGGCCCGCCATACGCAGCTTCACCTCATGGCATACCCTGTGGCCGCCGGCGAGGTGACCGCCGCAGATGTGGAGAACTGCCTGGCTCTTATTGCTAATGCTCCAAAGCCGGTTCTTGTGCATTGCTGGCATGGCTCTGACCGCACGGGTATAGTGGTGGCTGCCTATCGCATTGTTTTTCAGAAATGGAGCGTGGCTGCTGCGGAAAAAGAATTTCGGGATGAGCGCTTCGGCTACCACGAGTTCTGGTATGAGAACCTGCTGACCTTGCTGCGCGAGACCGATTGGGATGCCATGCGTCAGCGCCTTACAAAGCGTTGAGCGATTCTATTTTCTCGCGCATGGTTGCGATGGCGGGATGCGCCATCATTCGCTCCAGTGGGCTGAGCGGAACCGGATTTGCTGGCATGCAGACAGTAAGCTTGTGCGGCAGTCGTTCAATCCGCAGTTCCTCACCGGCGGCCAGCGTGCCGGCGTAGTCGCCGTCCAGATGATAGGGCAGGTTCCCCTCGCATGTGAGCGTGCAGCTCTTGACTCGGCGAAGCTCGGTGAAATCAGAAATGTTGGAAGAAGTCGCACCCCGGGATATGATAAGGCCGAGTACCTCGAAAAGCACGCCTATGTTCTCCTGGTCAATGATGGCGGCATCCAGACGCCCGTCTTCATAGCTGGCATCGGCGAAGAGATGGGCCTCGCCGCCGTAGCGTTTGCCATTGCCCATGATAATCTGGGTTCCCTTGAGTACCTCTCCATCCGGCAGGGTCAGGGTGATGACGGGCGGCCTCTCCAGTGCCACTTTCAGTCCGGTGACGGCATGAGCTGCTGCGCCCAGCCGCTTTTTGAGTGAAGGGGTAATTAATTCAATGACGCGGGCATCCGGGCCGAATCCTGCTACCTGCAGGAAGGGCTTGCCGTTCACGGCAAAGATATCGACATCCTGCCGTTTGTCACCCTTGATGGCCTCCAGGGCGATGTCGAACTGCCGGGAGCCGATACCCAGCTCGCGGGCAAAGACATTCATGGTGCCACAAGGCAGAATGCCAAGAGCTGCGCCGGTGCCCACAAGCCCTTGCGCAGCTCCCATCAGTGTTCCATCGCCCCCTGCGGCTGCCACTACAGGTTCGCCGCTTTCTGCTAACTCACGGGCCTTCTCTGTCAGATCCTCTGCACTCCGGGTGTGTACCTCGCGAAAATCATCGCTGTGAGCACTGAGCCATGTCCTCAGCCCGGAACGAAACAGGCTGCCGGCTTTGGGATTGATGAGAAGCGGAGTTCTGTGGGGCATTGGAAATCTCTTATTTTTACATATTCAGTGTGAGCCAGACCACCAGCTCTGCAATGACCGGGGCCACGCAGATAGCACCCGACACAGTGAAAGCCGGGGAATCAATGAGGTCGAAGATACCGCCGATGCCGGGCAGCAGGGAGCCGCTGTCCTTCACGGCGAGACCGCGCTTGATGAGGGAGCCTGCAAGGTCACCCCAAACAGAGAGGAAGAAAATCAGCAGAGCCATCGGGATGTAGACCGCCAGGAAGCCGGCGCTGGTCACCTCGCTCCAGCTGTAGAGGTCCATGGCCGGGAAAAGCAGCAGACCCACGGTGGTGGTGATGATGACAGAGCCAATGATGCCTTCCCAGGTTTTCTTGGGAGACACGTTGGGGCTGAATCTGCGGGTGATGAACTTGCCACCCAGCAGAATGCCGCTTACGTAGGCCCAGATGTCGCTCATCTTCGTGAAGAGTACCAGCCAGAGCATCATCCAGATGGTTATTTCATTGGCCACGCAGGTAAGCGCAAAGCTGAACATCCACACCGGATACACAAAGGAAAGAAGCGTAAGTCCCATGCCGTCCAGCATTTCGGCACCGGTCCTGTTGCGATAATCCATGCGGAACAGCTGACCGCAGAATGCCAGCAGTGTGTAGAATACCAGGAAGCCCAGAGCCAGGTTGAATCCGGATTCCTCCACGGGATACAGGGAAACGGCTGCGAGAATCCAGGGGTAAAGCAGACCACAGACCAGGGACAGCGCGCGGTTGGCGTTGGTGCCCTTGAGCATATTGAACCATTCCCAGCTGGTCAGGTTGCAGAGCACGCAGATAAGCACAGCATAGCCGATGGGTTCGTTCCAGACTACGGTTCCGCCAAGAAGGGAGAGAAGTACAATGGTGCTGAATCCGCGTTCCAGTAAGGTCTTGATTTTAGGTGTCATAATGCCGGATTGGGTGTGGTGGTAAGTAAATTGGAGATGGAATATAGCTCTCGCGTCTATTTTAGGCCGTAACGTATCAAATGTCAATTGTATATTTATCTGACATCCTGGCGGATTTCTCTGAGACGCGGCTCATGTTGGTTGGATTCCGGTTTACGCGGGCAGGAGTCGCACAACCCGGTCGGCGCGGGGGAGGGTGATGGTGACGGTGGTACCGGTGCCTTCCTTGGATGCGAATCCCAGGGTGCCGCCGTGGTCCTTGATGATACGGCGCACGATGAGAAGACCAAGGCCATTTCCTTTGCGTTTGGTGGTGCGGAAGGGCTCGTACATACTGCCCATCACCTCGTGGGAGATGCCGGTACCGGTGTCAGAGATAACCACGCGTACATCATTATCATTATACGCGGTCTGGATGTAGATACCGCCGGAATCTCCGGGGATGGATTGGTAGACGTTGCGGATGAGATTGTAGAGAGCCTGGAAAAGCTGTGTGCTGTCGGCAGAGAGTTCCGGAAGACCGTCACTGAGCTCCAGGTGGACACTGATGCCGCGTGGCGCTATTTCCGGGTCGAGTGTCTCGATGACTCGCTCGATGAGTGTATTGATGTTCAGGGCTTCTCTCTGCAGCCGGGAGGGCCGCATGCTGTGCAGGAACTGGTGCAGCAGAGTGTCCAGTCGCTTGGTCTCATCCAGAGCAGTCTCCAGCAGCGGGGCCAGTTTGGCCTGGTCTGCTTCTGTCAGTCTGGCCATTTTGCGCTGGAGCAGCTGCAGATTGAGCCCGATGGAGTTGAGCGGGTTTCCGATTTCGTGAGCCACGGCACTGGCCATGAAGGAGAGCAGGTTCATCTGCTCCGCTTCAGCATTTTCCTCGCCACGGGTGTGTTGTTCTGTATCATCCCGCACCAGCAGCAGGTATTCGCTGCCGCCGGCTATGGGGCTCATGTGGAAATGATAGTGGCGCGGGGCCGGATAGTTCACCTGCAGGTCGCGGGTGATGGCAATGCCGCTGTCGCACAGATCCTCCCACTGGCAGGTGCCGCAGGTGAGGGTGTCGAATGGAGTCTTGAGCAGTTCCCGCAGCGGGCGGGCGTATATCTCCGTGGCGGCTCGGTTGGCAAAGCGGGCCTGGCCGGCAGAGTCGAAGAGGATGATGCCATCCCGCAGGGCATCGAACACGTCCTGCAGCAGGCCCTTCTGGGAAACCAGCCGCATGAAGACGCTGCGCAGTTCCTCCGGTGCAAGGTGGTCGAGTCGGGTGATAAGTTTATCGAACGTATCCTGCTTCATAAGGAAATTTCAACGCGGTTGGAGAAGGTGGGGATTTCGGCTCGGTAGATGCGGTGCTCATCGTAGCTGCCGGGGCAGGGCGCACCATCTGCTGTGACTACAGGCTGCGCGCCGATGGGCAGGGCATGCAGCGCCAGGGTGGCTTTGTCTTCAGTAGCTTCCAGATTGCCTTCGCCCTCGCGCACAATGGTGATGCTGCGGCGGGTGGCTGAGTAGTGGAACCGATGCAGCCGGTACATGCCGATGCGGTGGGCCTGTCCTTCACCTGCGTCCTCATAGTGGTAGGATGTGGCGTTGCATTCCGGTGCCCACCAGAGGTCGTAGGTTACGTGCGGCGATGCAAGCTGTCCGACATACTGCTGCACTGGCCAGCGGGGAATGAGGTGCCCGCCGCGTACAAAGACGGGGATGCGGTTCGGCGGTGTGGAAACCCACACTTCCTCATCCGCAGCAGGCGCCGGGGTGTCTGTCCACAGGGAATACCAGTGACCGGGGGGCATGTAGAGGAAGCGTCCGTCCTCGCCGGGGTGGTGCACGGGTACAATATAAAGCGAATCACCCAGGAAGAATTCACTGCTGCGCCAGTACATATCCGGGTTTTCCGGGTACATGATGGCCAGGGAGCGGATGATGGGAAGTCCCTGGGCATGGTAGCGGTGGAACTGGGTGTAGAGATAGGGGAGCAGGCGGTAGCGCTCCATGATGGCCAGGCGCACATGCTGCTCTACGCGTGGGCCGAAGCACCAGGGCTCCTGACCACCGTATTCACCATTCGAATGGTTGCGGAAGAAGGGGTGGAAGGCCGCCATCTGCATCCAGCGGCAGAAGAGCTCCGGTGTGGGATGGCCCAGGAATCCGCCGGTATCGGCCCCGCAGAAGGAGACACCGCTGGTGGAGAGACGCTGCACCATCAGGTTGGCCATCTTGAGGTTCTCCCAGTCTGAATTGTTGTCCCCGGTCCAGGTGGCGGCATAGCGCTGCAGGCCGGAGAACCCGGCGCGGGAGAGCACAAAGGGACGCCGCCCCGGCGCATGCATCAGCATGCCTTTACGCGTGGCACGTGCCATGCACTGGCCGTATATGTTGTGCGCCTTCAGGTGGGAGCATGAATAGCCGTCGAAAGCGTGGCGGGTATCATCCGGGAAGGTGCGGTCCGGGAAAATCGCAGGCTCATTCATGTCCACCCACATGCCGCGCACCCCGATGTCGGCCATCTGCTTCTTCAGCAGGCCTGCCCACCAGTCTCGCGTGTCCGGCGAGGTAAAATCCGGAAAGGTGCAGAGTCCGGGCCACACATCGCCTTCCAGCAGGGCGCCATCGTGGCGGCGGCAGAAGACATTGCGTTCGAACCCACTGCGCCACACATAGTTGTCCGGGTTAATCTTGATGCCGGGGTCGGCGATGGTCACCACCTTGAATCCCTCCTTGTCCAGCCGCTTTACCATGCCGGCAGGGTCGGGGAAATGCTCCTTGCTCCAGGTGAGGGACTGGTAGTCCTCCATGTGGTGGATATCCAGGTGAATGGCATCGCAGGGAATTTTGCGCTTGCGCATCTGGCTGGCCAGGTTTCTCACAGTGGACTCCGGGTAGTAGCTCCACTTGCTCTGGTGGTAGCCCAGCGCCCAGAGCGGGGGCATGGGCGGAAGCCCGGTAAGCCGTGTGTAGCACGCCACGGTGTCCAGCGCATCTGCACCGGCGAGGAAGTAATAATCCATGTGCCCTCCATCGGCACCGAACAGCAGACGGTCCTCACGCTCGCGTCCGAAATCGAAGTACGAGCGCATGGTGTTATCAAAGAAGATGCCGTACTGGCTCCCTTGATTCAGACAGAGGAAGAAGGGAATGCTCTTGTAGAGAGGGTCGCTCTCCGGGGTGAACTTGTAGTGGTCCGCTCCCCACATTTCGAGTCGGCGGCCTCGCAGGTTCAGTGCGCAGGGTTTATCCCCCAGCCCGAAGAAGTGAGCCTTGGGGGGCATGTGCTTCAGTACCCACACGAGGTCATCACCCGTGTGCTGGGAGCGGCGGTGTCCCATGCCCTCGGCATCGGCGCAGAGCAGGTGACCTGAGCTGCGGTCGTAGAACTCCAGGCCTCCATCCACCCTCCGGATGCGTACTTCCAGCCTGGTGGTAGATATGGCCAGATACCCCGGCGTTTCCTCTTCCTCCAGCTCCGGATGCTGCGCGGTATACTCCGCTGCCACGCCGTAGCTGGGCACGTTCTCAAATACAGCCTGGGTCACATAGCGACACCTCACCAGCCCCTGCTCCAGAAAACAGAGCCGGAGCCGGGTATCCGGCAACTCAACTTCGAGTGTGTGCGGGTCCACCCACTCGAAACTGCGCACACTGGTATTGAGGCGTGTAGGCATGCAGGAGCTGCAATATCAGACTAACCGGGAGGCCACTGCAGCGAGCGCCCGCCGATAATGTGGATGTGCAGGTGCGGCACGGTCTGGCCGCCATCCTCGCCGGTGTTCAGTACCGTGCGGAAACCACCCTCGGCTATGCCCTCGGCCCGGGCAATATCGCCCACCTTCAGCATCAGGTGGGCCAGCAGTGCGGCATCTTCAGCCGTAGCATCGGCAATGCTCGGAATCGGCTTGCGCGGAATCAGCAGCACATGCACCGGTGCTGCCGGCGCAATGTCGCGGAAGGCTACGCAATGCTCATCTTCATAAACAATGCTGGCGGGAATCTCCTTGTCCGCTATTTTCTGAAAAAGTGTTTTTTCCATGTGCCGTTATTTTTATCATATTTCGCCCATCTCTGGCAAGATGATTTTCTTTACAGAGACGGCGAAAAACGGCCGCGGAATTTAACACATTCCTGGATGCCTTGGCGTGGTTTGAAGGGTGAAGCCGCGAAGAGCTCAATCCGACATCCCTGCAAATCGTCAGTCCGCTGCTTGCCAGCGCATAATTTTTGAACATCGGATGCTAGAAATGTGTCCTACCTGCCAGTAGATGAAACGCATAGTCAAATTTGCCCTTTCTGCATTGCTGCTCTGGTTTCTGGGTATTGGAGGGATTGCATGGATGCAGCGCATGGAGTGTGGCGCTTTCACTTGGACTCAGGTTCCGCTTTTTCCTTTTTCTACAGGTCAGGCAGATGTGGTGACGTGGGATGGCCGGCTGGTTTTTCTGGTGGTAAGCCCGGATTGCTCTGAGCCGGAATTGGAAGTCGGGGAGGGATATTTAGTGATGCATTGTCTTTCGAAGCACAGCATGTGGACATACGGCCCTGTGTATTATGTGCATGAGGCTCGCTATGCCTTGTCCCGTCGGGATTCCGGATGGAAAGAAGAACCCGAGGTGTTCGCTCTGTCTGCTTATCAGGGCGCTCCTAATTTCCTCAGCATGCACATGATGCCCGATAAGCGGGAACGCTTTTTCAATGCAATCCGTGCATTGGAGCAGTTGCCGCCCGGAAGGAAAGAGTGAAATCTTACGGGCTCCGGGGAACTTGTCGTTTCCATGTCTAATCTGGTAATCCCAGGGCCTTGAGCATCATCTCCCGCAGGTCGTCGTAGTGGCTCTGACTTTCGGGCTTGCAGACGAGGGCATGACCCAGCCCGATACCGATGTTGCCTGATTCGTTGCCTTGTTCATCGAGGAATACGAACACGTCGCGGCTGATGAACACGCCGGCGAAGTCGACGCCGCAGGGGGTAAGGTGCATCCATGTGGGTGCGGTGGCCCAGCGCTGCGCCAGCTGTCGGAACGCATCGTTCACCGGCACGGCCGGCAGCTCTTTCCTCGTCGTTTCCAGGCTCCAGCAGTCGTTGCCGGCCTGGCGAATCTGAACGAGCCTGACCTGTGCGGCATGCTGTATGAGCTGTTGATACTTTGCGCGGTCCTCTTCCTTCAGGATGCTGCCGGCCAGATAGGGCACGCCATCGTCCAGATAGCCTCGTTCCGGATTATCCGGGAAGAGTTCCCTTGGCGGGATAGGTACATAGCCTTCGTTCAATGCTTCCTGTTTGTACATCTGCCAGTATATCTGCTGACAGCAGGTCATGAGTAGGCCGATAGGGAGAAGAAATATCTTTTTCATATCTGTGTGGGAGGGATGTAGTAAAAAAATCAATGCCTGGCGTTTTCCGCTTCTGCCATGGCAACGCGGAGGCGGGGGACAAGCTTTTCTGCGGTGATGGTCCTGAAATGCAGCTTCGGCGGGGAATCGATGCCGCGGAGCTTGGTGCTGAGGTTGAAGTTCAGTCGGGAGATAAGGCGGTCATTCCAGAAATCGGCGTGCAGTACGATGTTCTCGGGTGCCAGGGTACAGGTGAGCAGCTGGAGCAGGCGCGCGAGCATTTCTTCCACCAGGGTGTGGTCTGCGTAATCGAGTAATTCCCAATCCGCGGGCAGGGGGAGGTGCTGCAGAAGCGGGCAGGGGGTTACATGGCCGTGGCGGCGAAGGGCTCCCTGTGGGGAGTGCCCTCGTAGCAGGAGCAGGGTGAGGGTATTGTCCTGTCCGTTTACCAGTGATTCCGCTGGGGAATATTCGTGGACCGGGCATGCGTGGCGCTGCTGCAGGTGGCGCAGTATGCTGCTTCCAAGTCCTGGCGGCAGGCAGATGCGGTGCAGCTTGTGGTGGCGGGCTGCGGCGTCGAGCCATTCGTCCAGACTTTCGGCATGAATCTGTACAAAGCGGGCTTCCTTCTGCTCTATCTGTCGGCCATGCAGGTCAAGCAGCTCGCAGCGTAGCAGGGTGCAGTGGGCTTCCGGGGTGGCGGTGATAAGCGCCACTGCGGCGTGTCCGGGATTGAAATGGTATTCCCGCACCGGCCTCCCTCCGCCGGAGGAAACGAGTTCGCCGGGGAACAGGACTCCCTCCTTTTCCAAGGCAGCCACGGCGGCATTCGTGCTCACCAGACTCAGTCCCACCGCTGCCGCTATCTGCGGGCGTGTGGCCTGTTTCTGATGCTGCATGAAATGCGTGATTCTTGCCTTGGAATTCATAACTTAATAAAGTCGCCTAAGAAAGTGTAGAGAATTTTCTCGTAAAATCAAGCATTATTTTATAATGAAGTGATTAGCGAGTAAAAAAGCAGGTGCAGCCGGGCTCGCAAGAGGACAAAAACTCGACACTATGCGGGAAATATGTTAATCTGAGCTTAACCACACAGAGAATACAATTTTATGAAATACATCTTTGTAACTGGCGGTGTTGTTTCCTCCCTGGGTAAAGGCCTTGCCGCAGCGTCCATCGGCACGCTGCTGGAGCATTGCGGTCTGGAGGTAACCATGCAGAAGTTTGACCCGTATCTGAACATCGACCCGGGCACCATGAGCCCCTACCAGCACGGTGAAGTGTACGTGCTGAATGACGGCGCCGAGACTGACCTCGACCTCGGCCACTACGAGCGTTTCGTCCACTGCGAGCTTTCCCGCCTGAACAACCTGACCAGTGGTAAGGTGTTTGAGCGCGTGCTGGAGAAGGAGCGCCGCGGCGATTACCTGGGCAAGACGGTGCAGTATATCCCGCACGTGACAGACGAAATCAAGCAGCGTCTGTATGACCTGACCGAGAAGAACAAGAACTGCGACGTGATTATCACCGAAATCGGTGGCACGGTGGGCGATATCGAAGGCTTCCTGTTCCTGGAGTCCCTGCGCCAGTTCAGCCAGGAAGTGGGCCGCAACAACTGCTGCTTCATCCACGTGACCCTGCTGCCCTACATCAAGGCTGCCGGCGAGACCAAGACCAAGCCCACGCAGCAGAGTGTGGCCAAGCTGCGCGAAATCGGTATCCAGCCCGATATGATTGTGTGCCGCACCGAGATGGACAACCTGACCGACGAGGAGAAGCGCAAGATTGCCATGTTCTGCAACGTGCCCGCCTCCAACGTGGTGGCCTTCTGCGATGTGAAGCACAGCATCTACGAGTGCCCCATTGACCTGGGCCGCGACAAGGTGGACCGCATCGTGACCGACGTGCTCGGCATCACCGTGCCCAAGCCCAAGATGGACGACTGGCAGAAGTTCGTGGGGCGCGTGATTCATCCCTCCCACAGCGTGCGCATCGCCGTGGTGGGCAAGTACATTTCCCTGCAGGACGCCTACAAGTCCATTTACGAAAGCTTCACCCACGCCGGTGCTGCCAACGACTGCCGCGTAGAGGTGGTGCGAGTGGATGCCGAGGCGCTGACCAATGGCTCCTGCGAGGAGATGATTGGCAAGGTGGACGGCATTCTGGTGCCCGGTGGTTTCGGCGACCGCGGCGTGGAAGGCAAGATCAAGGCTGTGCAGTATGCCCGTGAGAACAACATTCCCTTCCTGGGTATCTGCCTTGGCATGCAGGTGGCCGTCATCGAGTTCGCCCGCAACGTGCTGGGCTATGCCGATGCCAACTCCACCGAGTTCAACAAGGATAGCAAGGCTCCCGTGGTCTGCCTGCAGGAGGAACAGAAGCACATCGAGAACATGGGCGCCACCATGCGTCTGGGTGCCTATCCCGCTCACATCAAGCCCGGTACGCTCTGCAGCAAGCTCTATGATAACAAGGAGGTTATCTCCGAGCGTCACCGCCACCGCTATGAGTTCAATGCCGACTTCCGCGAGGAAGTGGAGAAGGGCGGTATGGTGATTTCCGCCGTGAACGATGAGCACGGTCTGGTGGAAGTGGTGGAGCTTCCCTCTCATCCCTTCTTCATTGCCTGCCAGTACCACCCCGAGTTCCAGAGCCGCCCGAACAGTGCTCATCCGCTGTTCTCCGGTCTGGTGGCTGCTGCGTTGGAATCCCAGCAGGCGTAACGCATCACGATTCATACCCGGCGGTGGGCGCAGAAACGCCCGCCGCCGCTTTTTCTTGCTCATATGATTGATATACTGGTAGTTCTGGCGTATTTCAGCGCCATTTTCGGCATTGGACTCTATGTGGGCCGCAAGCAGGAAAGCCTGGAAAGCTATGCCCTGGGTAACCGCAATCTGCCCTGGTGGGCAATCCTGGCCTCTATTCTGGCTGCGGAAATCAGTGCAGCCACCTTCCTGGGAGCCCCCGGCGAGGGCTTTGCCCTGCGTAATTTCACCTACGCACAGCTGGCTATCGGCACCATTCTGGGCCGAATTATCGTGGGCCGCCTTTTCCTGAAACCCTACTACCAGTACAACGTGGTCTCCATTTACGAGTATCTGGAGAAGCGCTTCGGGCTCACCACCCGCCGCTGGGCCAGCATCACCTTCCTTATCAGCCGTGTGCTGGCCAGTGGCACGCGTCTGTTCTTCGCTGGCATTCTGCTGGTGATTGCCTACATGATGGTGACCGGCCAGGACAGTGCCGGGCAGGTGGAGACGGTGGTCATTTACATTGCCGCACTCACCTTCATCACCATTGCCACGGCGGTGTACACCACCCTGGGCGGGCTTAAGGCCGTGGTGTGGACGGATGTGCTCCAGGCCTCCATTCTGGCTGTATCCCTGGTTACGACCATCGGCGTGCTGCTGTTCAGTATCAAGGCCGGAGGCAGCTGGGGGGCCGCCTGGGATGCCATCTGCCACCACCTGGGCAACAAGGATTACAACCCCTGCGAAATCAAGAATCTGAAGCCCTGGGCCTTCTTCGACTCCGGGCTCACGGGGCAGGGGCTGGTGCAGGATATCAAGAATATCCTGAGCAGTGAGTATACCCTGTGGAGCGCGGTGCTGGGTTCCACCTTCATCACCATGGCCACCCATGGCACCGACCAGGATATGGTGCAGCGCATGCTGGCCGCGCCCGACAGCAAGAAGGGTGCTCGTGCGGTGATTCTTTCCGGCCTCATGGATATGCCCATCGTGCTGGTATTCATCTCCTGTGGTATGCTGCTCTTCGTGTATTTTGCTCAGAATGGCATTACCCCGCCCGAGAAGCAGATTGAGATTTTCCCCTGGTTCATCATCCACTGCCTGCCGGTGGGCGTGCGCGGTCTGCTGGTGGCAGCCCTGCTGGCCACGGCCATGGGTTCCCTCTCCACCGCCCTGAATGCTCTGGCCACCACTGCCACCCGCGACTGGTATGTGGGTGTGTTCCGTCCGCAGGCCGGGCAGGCTGTGCAGCTGAGTGCCGTCCGCTGGCTCACGGTTTTCTTTGCCGTGCTGCTCATTGTGGTGGGTGCCGGCACCGCCTGGCTCACCGTGATGGACCCGACCGTGCGCATTCTGCCCATCGCGTTGGGTATTTTCGGGTACACCTATGGCTCTTTGCTGGGTGTGTTCCTGCTGGGTATGCTCACCCGCGGGCGCGGCAATGATTTCGGCAACTGCGTGGCGATGCTCTGCGGGTTTGCTGTGGTGATTCTGCTGGAAATCGGCGGTCGCCAGGGCTGGCTTCCTGCCATTGCCTTCCCCTGGCGTGTGACTGTGGGTACCTTGGTGACTTTTGCCGTGGGGTGTCTCTTCCGGACCTCAACAGGGGAAAATAGCAAATAACGCTTGTCTTTTTCAATAGATTGTGTATACTGCGGCCATGCCTACAGAGTCGGAGACCAGCTTTGAGATTCAGCGCGAAGCGCTTTCTGCTGCCATTGTGGAGCTGAACAGCATGTGCCCCTGCGACGGCGTCATCATGACCCGGAGCGGTG
Organism: Akkermansia sp.; assembly: GCA_045631705.1. GTDB lineage: Bacteria > Verrucomicrobiota > Verrucomicrobiia > Verrucomicrobiales > Akkermansiaceae > Akkermansia. The sequence continues at coordinate 32,674 of JAZQVE010000069.1, forward strand.
AGGTGAAGGTGGGCTACGAGAGTGATGCAGACTTCTTCTGCATGCTCATTCCCACGGGTGTGCTGGCACGTCAGCTCACGGCGGATGGTCTCTCCTCCTACACTGGCAAGGAACTTAAGAAATGGGCGGATGCCTATGATATGGAGCCGCTGCAGGCCAAGGTGAATGCCTCCCTCTGATAACCCCGAATACCAGATTATAACGATGAAGATGAAGTACATACTGATACTCGCCACGGCACTGTTTGCCTTTGGTGCACCGGTGGCCGATGCTGCTCCCAAGAAGAGCAAGAAGGCTAAGACTTCCAAGAAGGTCAAGGACTCTGATATCATGCCTCCGGAGGATATGGATGTCTTCATCCCTGCCACGGCTGATGAATTTGTGGAGGAAGAGCCCGCTGCAGAGCCCGAACGCCGCCTTACTGGTGCTGAGCGCCGTGAAGAGAACAAGCAGGCCCGCGAGGATTCCAAGTACTACATTGCCAACCAGAAGCAGACCCTCAAGATTCTCCGCTCCGTGCGTAATGAGAAGACGGCTGCCAAGGCTGTAAAGCCCATGGCTGCCATTTATGGTGACCCGGAGGGTATCGCCGTCAGCGGTGCCGTGACCGCCCTCGGCACGGTGAAGATTATGGAGGAGAACGAGGAGAAGCTGCCCGTTCACCAGTCCCTCCGTTCTGTTGCCGCTGCCCTTAACCAGGCTATCAACAAGGAGCTTACCCGTATCGGCAAGCTGAATATCAAGGATGAGGGCTTCAACGGTGTCCTGCAGAAGATGATCGACGCCCAGCGCTAATCCGCCTGCGGAACATTCATATACAGAATCCCCGGCTTCCTGCGTGTAGCCGGGGATTTCCGCGTTTCTGTGAGGGCGTGGGAATCCCCTGTGTCTGTCAGTAAATCAGAAATAGAAATTGTACCTCGCCTGATTGTGCACACGTGTCCCAAAGAATGCTGCGCCAAATTGGATTTTGTCGGGCGGATGTTTCTGGTCGGAGCGGGGGACTTTAGTCCCCCCAACGGTTATGTTTTCGGGACAGAAGTCCCGTGCTCCGAAGGATTTGAGCCCCCGCCAAATCGCCATTAAGCGCATAAAGAGGGGGCTGGATCCAAAACGGTGTTGATATATCAGTCAATTGTAAAATCTTTGGGACACGTGTGCCTAATTGTGTCTGTTAATTGTTTTTGCTGTACAGTATAAATCTGTTTGTGTATAATTACAGATGGATAATTTTCTTTCCTCTTTATTGCACGATGAACGCTGATAATCTCGAGAATCTTCTGGTCCTGCCGGCAGGAGTGGAGCTGGGCAAATACCGCATCATCCGCACCTTGGGGCAGGGCGGCTTCGGAATCACCTACCTGGCTCAGGTGGTGGATACGGGTGAGGAAGTGGTGATAAAGGAGAATCTTCCTACTTTCTGTGCCCTGCGCGACCGCACCAGCCTGAGCGTTGCTCCCACTAATCCTCGGGATGAACAGCAGGAGTTTGTGGCGTACCGGCAGCGTTTTGTGGAGGAAGCTCGTCTTCTTGCCCGGCTGGATCATCCGAACATCGTGAAGGTTTTGGCTGCCTTCGAGGCGTTGGGTACGGCATATTATGTGATGCCCTGGGTTGGCGGTCTGGAGCTGCAGAAGGCGGCTCCCTCTCCGAAGGTCATCGATGAGGCGTGGCTGCAGCCCATCCTGCGCACCTTGCTCGAGGCGCTGCAGTACCTGCACAGCAACAACATCTACCACCGCGATGTGAAACCTGCCAATATCCTGCTCACGGAGGACGGTACTCCTGTGCTCATCGATTTCGGTACCGCCCGCTCCATCATCAGCGACCGCTCTGCAACCCATGTGGGCTCACCGGGGTATTCTCCCATCGAGCAGCTCAGAACCAAGGGCAAGCGCGGGCCGTGGACGGATGTGTACTCTGTGGGTGCTACCTGTTACCGCCTTATCACCGGCGAGCGCCCGCCGGAGGCTTTCGACCGCATCGATGAGGATGAGGACCCCCTGCGTCCTCTGGCTCCCCGGGCTGAACTGCGGAAGCGTTTCAGCGCCGACTTCCTGGCCGGTATTGATAAGGCTCTGTCGCAGCGTGCCAGGGATCGGTGGCAGTCCACGACTGAGTGGCTTGCGGCGTTGCCGTCTCACGGTTCGCCGACAGATACAACAGAGCCTCAATCGCGTCGCATCGCCATTAATGAAATCAGGATGGAGCCGGCTCCCCGTCCCCGGCGTAATGTGGCACTTGTCGTGCTCATTATCTTTCTGGCGCTCAGTATTCCCGGGGGCTACATGCTTTACCAGCATGCTCAGGCTGTCTCGGAACAGCGCCTGCGCGATGAACATGCCCGGCAGGAAGCCGAACGCCAGGCTCGCGAGGAGGCGGAGCGCCAGGCTCGTGAGGAGGCGGAGCGCCAGGCTCGTATGGTGCGCGAAGAGGCTGAACGCGCATTGAGTGAACAAGGAATATCAAAATCTGAATATGGTGAGAAACTCGTGAAGGCATATGATAAGCCTGAATTGCAGCGCCTTCTCATTGCGGCAGGGGCGGATGTAAACTATGTGGACAAGAAAGGATATTTCCCGCTTTTCTGGGTTGCATACAACGGTTCAACCGAGGGCGTGAAGCGCCTGTTGGCCGTTCCCGGAATCGATGTCAATAATCAGGGCGGCCGCGGCGATTCCGCGCTTTACGAGGCTGCAGGCAATGGACACCCGGAGTGTGTGAAGCTGTTGCTGGCTGCTCCCGGGATTGATGTTAATAATGAGTCTGAATATGGCGACACCCCACTTCACGAGGCTGCAGAAGATGGTAGAATCGAGTGTATGAAGCTGCTGCTGGCCGCTCCCGGAATCGATGTTAATAATGAGGGGATAAATGAAAGAACTCCGCTTCAAAATGCTGCAGAGGAAGGTTATACGGATGCTGTAAAATTGTTGTTGGATGCCCCCGGTATTGAGGTCAACAGAAAGGGCCAGAGTGGTAATACTCCGCTGCACTCCGCTGCAGAAGCGGGGCAGCCGGAGTGTGTCCGCGCTTTACTGAATGCCCCTGGCATTGATGTTCAGCTGACCAACGATGAGGGAAAAACTCCTCTTCAGGTGGCCAGGGAGAAGGTCAATATGGACTGCGCCTTGCTGCTGGAAGCGGCATCAGAAGGAAGGCCGCTTCCCCAATCCCTCCCTCGTATATCACGCTCCGAGGCCCGGAAGCGACTGCAGAAGAAAGGAATAGCTACCGCTGACTACAATGAGAAATTAGACTTTATTAAGAGCGCAGAATTGCTGAAGCTCCTTATTGCCGCTGGGGCGGATGTCAATGCTGTGTCTGGTGGAAATCCTGCTCTCCACTGGCCTGCGTACCAAGGACGCGTCGAATGTGTCAAATTGCTCCTTTCTGCTCCCGGAATTGAGGTTAACAAGAGGTCTGAAGATGGCTGGTGGACTCCTCTCAAGGCGGCAAAGATACAGAATCGCACCGAGTGCGCGCGTCTGCTTCGCGAGGCGGGTGGCACAGAATGACCCAGGTAGCCGGGCGGCCGTATCAATGAGTCTATGGGGGCGATGCAGCCAGCAGGCTCATTCATTCAGCAGCTCCTGGAGGCCGGTTGTCGGGAAGCGCAGGTCATTCCTCATAAATGCGCGCAGTTGCCTGGCGGCGCGCGCCTTGGTGCCGAAGAGCTGCTCCGGGGTGAATCGCTGAGCGGCGGGGATATCGAGCTTGTGCTGCAGCACCAGCAGCAGGCAGCGCAGGGAGGGTGAGCGGTGCCGTTCCTCCTGGTACAGGGCATGGCCGAGCTCCCAGGCCTCCTTCTCCCTGCCGCGGATGCGGCACAGGTTGTAGAACTCCCAGCGGCGATACATGGGGGAAGCCCCCAGCTCCACCGCACGGCGGTAATCCTCCACCGCACGGGTGAAATTGGTGCGGCGGGCCAGGTCTTCATCGAAGGCTCCCATCTGCAGCCAGAGCAGGGCGCTATCGGGATTGTTGGCGATGCCTTCCTGCAGGAATTTCTCAGCCGCATCCAGATAATACCTGCTCTGCTGGGCCTGCTCATGGGGGCCCATGTCCTCCTGCCCATTGACCCAGGCTACGGCGTTCTTTGCCATATCGACCGAGGCGCGAATCCAGTAATTAACCCGCTGCGGGCAGAGCGTGGTAATCTGCTCCCAGCGCTGGCGGGAGCGTGGCCAGTCCTGCTGGAGCCAGGCGTTGGTCGCATCCACACAGAGCATCTCCGCGGCAAAGGTGCGCAGCCCGCCCAGGCTGAACAGCGCCAGCTGCTGGGAGAGGGCATCCGTCTGCCTGTAATCCGGTGGCGGCAGCTGCAGACGATTAGCCTGCTCCTGCTGCTGCAGGTGCAGACGCAGCGGCTGAATGAGCCAGCCTGCCGTTGCCAGCGCGAACAGTGCGCCGGCATAGCACAGCGGCATGCGCAGAGTCTGGAGGATGGCCGGCCTCATGCTTGGTTCAATCGGGCGCGGATGTCGGCTGCCAGTTGTTCCCAGTGCGGTACCTGGGCGCCGGCCTCGTGGGCACGCTCCAGGGTGCTGCCCCAGATAGCATCATATTCCACAGGGCGACCGCGCAGATAATCCACCGCGCTGCTCGGGATGAACTCGCCCATGATGCGGGTGCGTTCCATCTGCCGGTGTACGATGTCCAGCGGCAGGGGGTAGCCGCGCTTCTCTGCTGCCAGGCATACCTCCTCCATGATGGCGCGGGCCCGTTCATCCTGCCCCGGAAGGGTGAAAAGCTTCTTCACGCTGATACCGCCGTGTGCCACACACAAGCCATTGAAGGGAATGTTCCAGGAAAGTTTGCACCACTGAATCTGCTCGGCGTGGTCAAATGCCGTGCTTGCAATGCGGGCTTTTCCGAACATGGCTGCAAACTCTCCGGCTCGGGCAGATCCGGCTGCGGAGCATGCAAAGGGGGCAAACTGGATGTCTCCGCCTTCCAGATGGCGGATTCTGCCCGGTTCATCCATCATGCAGCACACGAAGCAGAGCCCGATATACACCCGCTCTGCCGGCACGTAGGCCGAAATCGCCTCTGCATTGCCCATGCCATTCTGGAAGGAAAGCACCTCAGTGCCCTCCCGGACCAGGGCCGGCAGGTAGTTGCCAAGCTGGTCGTTGCAGGTGGTTTTCCAGCATACAATCACCAGATCCACCGGACCGCATTCCTCTGCCTTGCGGCATACCGTCACCTGGGGCAGGTGAATATCGCCATGCACGCTTTCCACATGCAAGCCTTCTGCCTTCAGCGGTTCGTACACCGAACGCCCGATGAAGCACACCTCGTGCCCCGCCTCGACCAGGCGTGCGCCGTAGTAGCACCCCAGGGCGCCAGCTCCCAATATGGCAATTTTCATGCCCCTAGACTAGCATTTGCGCCCGAATCATGCAATAAAAAAGGGTGTACACACACTTTTGCCTTGCATTCTCATGCCAAAAACGGTATTTAGGAACCACTTATATCAACCCGGGCGGGCCTGTTTGCCTGCCCTACAAACAACACAACCATACCACCATGGGTCAACAACATCGTAAGGAGACGAAGCGTCGCCGCCGCACTGCCTACATCAAGCGCCAGAAGGAAATCGCCAAGAACAGCAAGAACACCACTCCTGTTCAGATGGCCAAGAAGGTTTCCAAGGACTAATTACGTCTCCAGACTGAACAAGTCTTCAAAAAGGCACCTCCTGAATTTCAGGTGGTGCCTTTCGTATTGGCGCAAGGGCTGGATTGCAGTAAATAAAAGACCGATGTTTCCCGCCAGCTCTTCGGGGTGACCGGAGAGGTGCCTCAATTGGCCGGCTGGGCGGGTGTTACGGGCTGCAGAAGCTTTTCGGCTTCCGGGGAGAGTTCCTGGTCGCCCTTGTTGGAGCAGGAGGTGCTCCAGAAGAATACCATGTGCAGAATGAAATAAACGGTAAGGCCCATTCCTGCCCAGTTGATGATTTTGCTCAGGAAATGCCAGCGGGTGATAAGGGCGACTGCAAGAACAACCAGGCTCACCAGAACGCCACCCAGAGCAAGGAAAATCGCGCCGGTCTGGTCGTGCGGCTCGGTGGTGGCAAAATGGATGACCGCAGGAGTGATACCCAGCATGAGCGTTGCGCCAAAGCAGTCCCAGCCGTTGAATGCGTTCAAATCTTCTTCATGTTTGCTCATGCGCGGTAAGTATAGCGTGCCCCGCCACGCATGGCAATTCCTTTTTTTGCTTAGTGTGTTCGCGCTATAGAATTTGCTTTACAAAAGCGGAAGAATCAGGCATTCTCTGCGCCGTCTATGTCATTCTCTGAACTTGGAATTTGCCCGGAAATCCTGGAGGCCATTGAAGTGCTTGGCTTTGAAACTCCTTCTCCTATCCAGGAGAGAGCTATTCCTCCGGCTTTGAGCGGGGCAGATATCCTGGGGCTTTCCCACACCGGCTCCGGTAAGACTCTGGCATTCTCGATTCCGGCACTGGAGTGTATTGACCCTGCCGTGCGGGCTGTGCAGGTGCTCTGCCTGGCTCCCACCCGTGAGCTGGCGGTGCAGATCTGCCGCGAGGTGGACAAGCTGGCTCTTTTCCTGGATGGTGTGTCGGCGGTGCCGATTTACGGTGGTGCTTCCTTCGGCCCCCAGCTGGCAGCGCTGAAGCGCGGCGTGCAGTTTGTGGTGGGTACGCCCGGCCGCGTCATTGACCTCATGGAGCAGGGCGAGCTGAAGGCCGACCATATTTCCATGCTCATTCTGGACGAGGCTGACGAGATGCTTGACATGGGCTTCCAGGAGGATATTGAGCGAGTGGTGGCACTGCTGCCGGAGGAGCGCCAGACCCTGTTGTTCTCCGCGACGATGTCTCCCGCCATCCGCAAGCTGGTGGATATGGTGGCTGGTGAGCCCCTGGAGATTGAGATTGAACGCCCGCAGCTCACGGTGCCCACCTGCGAGCAGTGCGTGTACGAGGTGGTGTTCTCCTCCCGCATCGAGGTGCTCAGCCGCCTGATTGAGATGGGGCGCATGAAGCGCGGTTTGGTCTTTGCCAATACCAAGCGTGTGGTGGATGATATTGTGGATGGCCTGCTGGCCCGTGGCTATGCTGTGGACCGCCTGCATGGCGATATGCCGCAGACCCTGCGTGAGCGCGTGATGGATTCTTTCCGCAAGGGGAATCTTACGGTGCTGGTGGCCACAGATATTGCCGCCCGCGGGCTGGATATTGATGACGTGGACACCGTCGTGAACTTTGAGCTGCCCCGTGACCCGGAGGACTATGTGCACCGCATCGGACGCACGGCTCGCGCCGGACGCAAGGGAAGGGCTGTATCCTTTATCGGGCGTCGCGATTTCTCGCTGCTTGCTCGTCTGGAGCGCTTTGTCGGCGTGCGTATGCAGCGCGAGAAGGTGATGACCGGTGCCCAGGTGGAGGATGTGCGCCGCGAATCCCTGGTGGATGAGATTCTGGAGAAGGCCTCGGTGGAGGCCGAGCTGCCGGATGAACTGCGTGATATTGACATGCCGGCAGAGAAGCTGCTGGCCGCTATGTTCAGCCTGCTTGTGGCTAAGACCAGCAGGGAGTTGCAGCCCATTCCCGAGGACAGACCCAGCAAGTTCTCCCGCTCTTCCCGCCCGGCTGATGATGAGTCGGCTCCCGTGGAGAAGGGGAACGACTGGAGCAGCCTGCAGCAGAGTGTCACCCTGTTCATGAATGGTGGTAAGCTTCTGGGCCTGCGTCCCAAGGATATTGCAGGGCTGCTCTATAATGAGGGCGGGGCTCCCAAGGGAACTGTGGGCGATATCCGTCTCTTCCTCAAACATTCTCTCATCGAGGTGACCCCGGAAATTGCTCCGCAGCTCATTGAGCGCCTGGGTACCTGCCAGATTTGCGGCTACGAGGTGAATATCCGCGAGGATAAGGGCCGCCCGGAAGGGGGGAATGCTCCCTTTGAGCGGGAATACCGCCCCCACGAGCGCGAACGCCGCGGTGCAACCTATGGCGGACGTGGTAATACCCATTTCCGCCGCGAGCGCGAGGACCGGGGCGGCTTCCGCAATCGCCGCGACTCCCGCGACCGCGGAGGTGACCGCGGAGAACGCGTGTTTTACGACAAATTCAGTCGTCGTCCGCGCCGCCGGGACTAAAAGCGGTGCATATGGCTTTTTCTGGCAGCGGTCGTAATGGCCGCTGCCAATTTTATCTTGACCCGGCGGAAAATTGTGCTATAACGAGAACAACGCTGTAAATCACCATAGCTATGAAATCGAAAGTATGTACCACAGTCTGCGCTGTGCTCACTCTGATGCTCTGCATCATATTGGGTGCCCTTTTCGGGACGGCCGCGCCCGGTGCGAAGGCTGTTGAGACTGCCTGTTCGACCGAAGTGCAGCAGGCAGTGGCCGATTGCGGCAAATGAGATTGACTCTCTCCGTCAAGGCAAAAGCAAAGGCGCAGTCAGGTATATAACCTGCTGCGCCTTTTTGTTGAGTTATATCAGGCTTGCCCTGTGGTTCATCAGAACTCCACGTGAGCCTGCAGACCGGTGGCACTTACCGTGGATACATCGCGGTAGGAGGGGTCGATGTAGAGCTGGAAGTAGGGAGCCACGGACATGTAGTCGTTCAGCTGGACACGGTAGGTGAGCTCAATCACCTTCTCATATTCGTTCACCAGGGGAGTGGCATTGCCATCGCCGCACTTGTAGATACCGAAAGCGGCACCGAGGTAATCCTGCGGGCGACCGGGAACCAGGCGCAGAGTGGTACCGACCATGGCCTCCTTGCGGGCACGGACATGCTCGCTGCTGGCTATAGCCAGACGGGCATACACCTTTACCTGGTCGTTGATGTCGTATTCAACACCGCCCATGATGCCTACAGCCTCGTGCTGTTCATCATAACCGCGGGAACCGGCAGCCTCCACGCTGGTGAAGAAGGAAGCAAGGCGCCAGATGCCCTTGCCTTCGTTGAAGCAGTGGCCCCATTCAGCCTGCACGGCATAACCGTTGGTGTTGTTCAGGTTCAGGAAGTTGTCGCCCAGACCGAGACCGGTGCCGATAATGGCAGCCGTAAAGAAGTTGTCCTTGTCAATCTCATGCTGGATTACAGCACCGGGAGTGCCGTAGTACATGGGAAGCACCGGGGACTTCTCGAAGGCATCGTTCATGAAACGGGCGTGGCGGATGCGGTCGAAGTACATGCTCATCCAGATAGCGCCCACATTCAGGCAGGTACGCTTGTTGTTGAAGTACTGGCGCAGGGTGGCGTTCATGATGTAGAGACCAGCGGCGCCCACGCTGTCGGTATGCGGCCAGGTACCCACGCCCATACCATCGGTGTAGAAGCGGTCCTGATCGGCAGAGTCGTGGTTAAGACCCCAGGAACCGGCCAGAGCCAGGTTGAACCAGGTGCCACCGTTCACGTTGTCCTCAATAAGGCGCTGGTCCAGAGAGCTGAAATACAGAAGGGAAAGGTTGTCGTCATCATAGCCTTCACCCTGGTTGTCCACGGCCCAGTAGGCGCCATAAAGCTCTACATAGAGGGCGGTGCCGGTGGCGTCGAAAAGCTTCTTTTTCCAGGCAGGGGCGGAGTCGCCGGGAATGCCCAGAACGCCATCGTAGAAACGGTGGAATGTGGTGGTCTCAGGAGCGGGCGTGGTGGTGTCAGGTCCGGGTTCACCGGCCTGTGCAACACCGGCCAGGGCCATCAGGGAGAGGAAGAGGTTCTTGATTTTCATGTGTGTGTTAGAATAGGAGATAGGGGAATGTATCACATTCTAACTGGTTAGACAAGCAAAACCAACGATTTTGCAAAGTTTTATGAGAAAGCCCGGTGAGTTGCCTGCATTTCTACCCCTCGCTGAGCGATACTGCAGGATAGCTCCTGATATGCTAAATGGAGATTTGTGGGGAATGTAGAATTCTGGATGTGTTCAATCCCGCGGGCGTTCCGCCCGCCTGTATTTCAATTAATCATTAATCACTAATCCTAAATTCTTCGGTGAAATTTTATTTATCGCTGCGCCTCAGGGGGAAAAGGTCGGTCCGCCGGGCACACGACTTCCCGGCGGACCTTTATACTGCAATACACGTTACAGCACAACAGTTATAGGCTCATCAGAACGACAGTACGGTCTGCACGCCCCACACACTTTCATGGCTGGCGCTGCGGTAGGCCGGGTTCTGGATGAACTGGTAATGCGGCATCAGTTTCAGGTAGTCATTTACCTGGAAACTGTAGGTAATTTCCACTACCTGTTCGTACTTATGACCTTCCCGGCCATTTTCCTCGTCGATATAGGAAGGGGATTCCTCATTGTTGACCGCTCCTCTGAAAATACCGTAGGAGATACCGAGGAAATCATCCTCGCGGCTGGGAATAAGCTTCAGGTGGGCTCCTATGCTCAGTTCGGCTGCGTTGCCCAGCTCATCATAGCGGGCGATACCGGTTCGGGCATAGACGGTGCAGGCATCGCACAGGGTGTATTCGATACTGGCAGCCACACCCCAATTGCGCGCATCGGATTCACCATGGTTATCGATGTGCTGGTAGAAGGGGGTGAGGCGGAAAGTGGCATCGCCATCGGCAAAGATGTGGCCCCATTCGCCCACAACCAGGTAGCCGTGACCGTCGCTGAAGTTGAAGGGATTGCTGCGGTAGTCGGAATCGGTGCGGGAGATGGCTCCCATGAGGTAGTTGCTCTCATTGAGCTCCTGCTGCAGAATCACACCCAGGTTGGCATCCGTGAGGGGGACGATGGAGGTGTTCACGAAGGAGTAGTTCACGAAGCTGGAGAAGGAATCATTCGCAATGCTCACGCAGTCAAAGTAGTTGGTGAGGTTCACCATGCCGCCGATGACGCAGCTCTTGCCTCCGTTGAAATAGTGCATTACCGCCAGCTCCGGAATCACGCCCTCTGCCGGACCGTAGATATCGGTATGCACCCAGGAGACGCTGCCGAATCCATCGCAGAAGTGGCTGCTCTTCTTGGCGGAGCGGCCATCCAGCGCCCAGGAGCCGGAAAACTCGGCGCGCAGCCAGGTGCCACCGCTTACGGTGTTTTCAATGATGCGCTGGTTGAGCGCGGCATGAAGGAGGAAGTAGTTATTGTGGCGATTGGTGCCGGAAATGGCGTTATCCGTCTGCCAGTAGCCATAGGCGGCATCGGCGTACCACTGGGTGCCGTATTTCTCGTTGGCTGTGATTTTCCAGGCGGGGTCGCCTTCCTCGGGGGTGAACATATTGATTCCCTGGAGAAGTTCTCCTGCCGTAGGCTCTGAGGCTTCGCCTGCGATCACGGGCAGGGCTGCCAGCCCGGCCAGTGCCATTGCGATGATGTTCGTTTTTTTCATGATGTGGTTATTCTGAGAGGTGTCGGGTAGTATATCAGGTGCGGGGGCGCTTGTTCTGCTGGTGGCAGTGGCCGTGGCAGTTTCCGCAGCCCCTGGAGCAGCAGTCTCCATCCTTCTTCTTCATGCAGGAGCGCAGGGCAAGCCCACCCAGTACCAGCAGGATGAGTATGATGATGAAGTCTGCCATGAGTGAATGTTTATTACAATTAATCCTTGTTGATGTGTGGATTCGGGCGCACTGCCTGGAGGATGATGAGAAGGCTCATGAGTCCGGCGAGAATCTGGGCGCTGCCCAGTGTACCGCTGGTGAAGTAGAGTCCGAGCTGGTAGGTGATGAAGGAAACCATGTAGGCCCAGAGGGTCATGTAGCCGATGGCAAACCAGCTCCAGCGGGTGCTGTTCATTTCCCTGCGAATGGCACCGCAGGCAGCAAAGCAGGGGGCACACAGGATGTTGAACAGCATGAAGGAAAGCGCGCTCAGCGTCGTATAGGCGCCAGATGCCCGCACATCGCCCGCCACACCCGTGGTCTCGGCATTTTCCTCAGCCTCCGGGAAGAGGAAGGCCACGCAGGCGTTGATGTAGTCCAGAAGACTTTTTTTGTCGCTCTCTGCAGCCGTTTCCTCGGGGGCTTCCTCTGCAATCTTCCTGGCAGGGGCTGCCTGGCGGGTATCGGCATCGCACTGCCAGATGGCCAGCGTCAGGGCACTCAGTGCATTGGCCTTGAGCCAGTCACCACTGCGGGGCAGAGCGTCCTCCTCTGTGGCGCTTTCCTCTGCGGCTGCATCGTGGGTAGCATAGAGAACACCAAAGGTACCTACCACATTCTCCTTGGCCACCAGGCCGGTGACCGTGGCCACGGCGGGTTTCCAGTCACCCCAGCCCAGCGGGGTGAAGAGCGGGGCAAAGAGGTTACCGGTTTCTGCCAGCATGCTGTGCTCTACGGCGGCCTTGTTCTCAGCCGTGTTCAGGTATTCAAATTTCCAGGTGTAGTTCGACAGTGTCCAGATGAGTGCGGAGGCCAGGAAAATGACGGTGCCTGCCTTCTGCGCAAAGGACTTGCAGCGCTCCATGGCGCGCAGGTTGATGTTGGCACCCTGCGGCATGTGGTAGGCGGGCATTTCCATCACAAAGGGATTATAGCCGCCGGCAAACATATGCATTTTGCGCAGCATCATGCCGCCCAGAATAACCGAGCCGAAGCCGGTGAAGTAGGCAATGGTGGCCACCGTGGCGGTCTGGCCGATCATGGCGCCGATAAGTGCCAGAATGGGGAGTTTTGCACCACAGGGCACAAAGGTGGTGAGCATGATGGTCATGCGGCGGTCCTTCTCATTCTCGATGGTGCGGGTAGCCATGACTCCCGGCACGCCGCAGCCCATGCTCACCATGAGCGGAATGACGGATTTACCGCTCAGCCCGATGGCGCGGAAGAGACGGTCCAGCATGAAGGCCACGCGGGCCATGTAGCCGCAGTCCTCCAGTATGGACATGAGCAGGAAGAGCACCGCCATCTGCGGCAGGAAGCCCAGCACGGCACCCACGCCCGCCACAATGCCATCGGCTATGATGGCCTGCAGCTGCTCGCTGCATTCCAGCGTACAACGCCCCAGCATGCCCACGCCGAAGGATAGCAGGCTGAGCAGCACGAGCCAGGTGGAGAATTCGCAGCGTCCGGCGCGGCCACTGAGCTTCATCGGCCTGTAGCTGAAGCGGTGCGTGCGGCTGCCGTAGCCATTGGCCCCCAGGGTGCCGGGCTTGAACAGCGCCATAAGGAGCAGGGCTGCATTGGCCAGCCACAGTGCCCAGAGCAGCACCTGGTGCAGCATGTCCGGCAGATGCGGGCACACATATTCCAGTATGAAAGGAGCTACCATGATGTACAGCCAGGCACCGTTCATATTCAGGTCATGCAGGCGGCGCAGCATGGACGGGAATATCAGAATCATGGCCAGCACGGCGCTGAACATGGTCAGCGCCTCCACTCCGGCTGCTTCGCTGCCGATGAATCCGGCCAGCCAGCCACCTACCACCGGGCCGAAAAGCACATCATTTGCCCAGCTGGTTCCCCAGTCACCCACGGTGTTGATGGAAATGTAATAGATGGCATACATGATGCCCACGAAGATGAGCGGCCCGGCAAACCGATTGGTGAGCACCGCATCTATCTGCTGCGAAAAGTTTTCCTTGCTGCCCTTCTGCACCAGCACCTCCGGAATAAATGCGCAGATGGCATCATAGCGGCTGCCTGCGATGATGGAGGACACATCGTCATCCATGGCTGCTTCCAGTTCCATGCGCCAGTCCTCCAGGGCGTGGGCTTTCACCTTGCTTACGCCCTTCTGCAGCAGTTCCTCGCCCTCCAGCATCTTGATAGCTTCGAACCGGTTGGCTCCATATTCCTCCATGACCTGGGCTATGGCTTTCTCCACGGGGGCGGCATATTTCAGCGTGGCCGGAGCAGGGGGCGGCTCTGCCAGCATCAGGCTGATGAGCTCGGCAATGCCGGTCTGCTTCAGCGCGCTCACGGCCACCACCGGGCAGCCCAGCTGGCGGCTCAGCGCTGCGGTGTCGATGCGTATGCCACGCTGCTCCAGCAGGTCACACATGTTCAGCGCCACCACCATGGGCAGCCCGGTTTCCATGAGCTGGGAACTCAGGTACAGGTTGCGCTCCAGGTTGGTGGCATCCACCACGTTGATAATCATGTCCGGCTTTTCCTCCAGCAGATACTGGCGGGAGACGACCTCTTCCGGAGAATAGGGGGAAAGGGAATAGATGCCCGGCAGATCCTGCAGCTCGATTTCCTCGTGCTCGGTCAGCTGGCCACCCTTGCGGTCCACGGTCACGCCGGGCCAGTTGCCCACATACTGGTTAGCTCCGGTCAGCTCGTTGAACAGCGTCGTCTTGCCGCTGTTCGGGTTGCCTGCCAGTGCAATATACTTCTTCATGTGTGTATGCCTTATAAATTCATTCAACCTCCACGCAGGCGGCCTCTGCCTTTCTCAGCGATAATTCAAAACCGCGTACCGTCATCTCTATCGGATCGCCGAAGGGTGCCATCTTCAGTACCTTTACCTCGGCATTCTTGGTCAGACCCATATCCAGGATACGCTGGCGCAGCGCTCCTTCTCCATTTACGCGCACTACTCGTACTGTGCGACCCACTTTCACCTGGTTTAATCTTAAATTCTCTTTCTCCATGCTTGTGTTAGGCAGGGCTAATTTGGAAGACGGCCGGAGTTTAGTTTAAACTAACTCTTTTGTCAATCACTTTTTCTTATGCAGTCGCAAAAAAAGGACTGCTGCTCAATTGGTGCCTGAGCTGTCTATGCCGGATAGGCTGATGAAATTATAATTCTGGAATACCGGCATGGGGGATTTATAGTTTCAATAAAGCGGGATTTGTAGTGATACAAAGAGTCGCATAGAAAGCTGTTTTTAATTGACAGATGATTATTATATGGTATGATACAGACGCTGGTAAGTCCTTGAACTACAGTAACGAAATCGACACAATAAAACTCCGACAAAATTACCGATATGAAAAAGAATCTACTTCTGGCATTAGCACTTGCTGCTCCTGCAATGGCTGGCGTTTCTGCTCCTCTGGCCGTGGCTCCGAATCCTGAGAATATGCCCGCTCCTGCTCCGGTGGTATCTCCCTGGTCCATGGAAATCGGGGCTGTCTATCGTTGGGCCAATGATGGCATTTATGAGAACACCTTCGACGTAAATGTGTGGGGCGTTGACCTGACCGCCATTTACAAGATTAACGA
>JAZQVE010000070.1:0-2457 GCA_045631705.1 Akkermansia sp.
AGCTTGCGGAGCGTCTCCTCATCGGTCACGTACTGTCCGGTTTTGGTCTTCTTCGGTTTGGCGAGCAGTTTCATCTCATCGAAGAGCAATTCGCCGAGCTGCTTGGGGGAGTTCAGGTTGATGGGGCGGCCCACCTGCTCATCGATGCGGGCGCGGATGGCTTCAATCTGCTCGCCAAGCTCATCGGAGCTCTTCTGCAGCAGGTCGGGCTCCACGCGCATGCCTTCCTCCTCGATGCCGGCCAGCACGGGCACGAGCGGGAACTCGATGCTGCGCATCAGTTCATCCTGCCCGGCTTCCACCAGCTGGGGCTGCAGCACGTGGTACAGGCGCAGCGTCACATCTGCATCTTCCGCTGCATATTCAGCCATGGTCTCCACGGGCACGGCGGCGGTGTCCATGTCCTTACCCTTGCCGGCGATGTCTTCCAGGTGGATGGTTTTGTACTGCAGCAGGGCCTCGGCCATCTCGTCCATGCCGTGGCGCAGTTCCGGATACAGCGCACTGTGTGCCAGCATGCAGTCAAAGAAGGGGCCGTTCACCACCAGCCCGGCCTGGTGCAGCACCTGAATATCGAACTTGGCGTTCAGCCCCACCTTCTCGGCATTTCCGGCAAAGGCGGTGCGGAAGCAATCCAGCCAGCCTTCCTCCGCTGCGGGAATGTAGTAGGCCTCGTGCCCGGTGATGGCCACGGAGAAGCCCAGCAGCTTATCGGTGAGCGGGTCGAGCCCGGTGGTTTCGGTGTCGAAAGCCCAGCGGTCAGCCTGTTCCATGCGGGTGGCCAGGGCAGCGCGGGCCTCGGGGGTGTTCACCAGGTGGTACTGGTGCGGGGTGGAGTTGATATCCGTGAGCTGGGGCAGGGCAAAGAGGTCCAGCTGCATTTCGCCCTCGGCATCCGGTTCCTTGGTGGCCGGTGCGGCGGCAGCAAAGAGTTCGCCCAGGTCGGCATCGCTCGGCTGGGTGCCGCAGAGTTTCTTTGCCAGTTCCTTGAATTCCAGTTTCTTGAGGATGTCGCCCAGCGCCCGGGTGTCGAATTCCTGAACGCGGCAGTTCTCCAGCTTGATATCCACGGGTACATCGCGGCGGATGGTGACCAGCTCGTAGGAAAGGCGGGCGGCATCGGCGTTCTGCTCAATCTTCTCGCGCATCTTGCCCTTGATTTCGGCGCTGCGGGCCAGCATGTTCTCAATGCTGCCGAACTGGGTGATGAGTTTCTTTGCGGACACGGCACCCACGCCCGGCACGCCGGGAATATTATCGGACGAATCACCCATGAGGGCCAGGATATCAATAATCTGGCGCGGGTTCTCGATGCCCCATTCCTCCAGAAATTCCTCCACGCCCACCGTCTCGAACTCGCTGCCCTTCTTGCCGGGGCGCCAGAAGGAACAGGTGGGCGAGAGCAGCTGCCCCAGGTCTTTGTCCTTGGATACCATGTAGGCCTGCATGTCGCCTGCCTCGTCGCTCATGCGCGTGATGGTGCCGATGAGGTCATCGGCCTCGTACCCGGGCATGCGAAGGGTCTTGATGCGCATGGCGGCCAGAATATCCACAATCCAGGGAATGGAATCGCGCAGTTCCTGGGGCATGGCCTGGCGGTTGGCCTTGTATTCCGGGAAACGCTCGTGGCGGAAGGTGGGGCCGCTGGGATCCAGGCAGGCCACCACATGTGTGGGCTTTTCCTTATCGAGAAGATGCACCACGGTATTGATGAAGCCGAACATGGCAGAGGTGTTCAGCCCCGTGGAGTTGCGCATGGGATTGTTGATAAAGGCATAGAAGGCGCGGTATATCAACGCCATGCCGTCCAGAATGCAGAGTTTGGCCATCAGGTATATAATGTAGCATAATCTCACCCCGCATCGCAAGTGAAATGCGGGACAGCAGAAGAAGGATTCACACGTGTCCCAAAGATTTTACAATTGACTGATATATCAACACCGTTTTGGAGCCAGCCCCCCCTCTTTATGCGCCAAATGGCGATTTGGCGGGGGCTCAAATCCTTCGGAGCAAGGGACTTCAGTCCCGGAAACATAACCGTTGGGGGGACTAAAGTCCCCCGCTCCGACGCCCGACAAACTCCAATTTGGCGGGCAGGAGTAATCTCTGAGCCCGTCCCAGGCGGGCGAAGTTTCGCTGCACCCGGTAGGGTAAAGTTTCGTTGAGCATCTGCGAAATTTCACTGAGGGCTATGGCCCGAAGTTTCGCAGCCAATGCCACTCGTGGCATTGGCCTTTATCATGAGATATGAATCAGTTCCCGCTGCTACCGCAGCGAAGAAAATAATGAGTATTCATTCCTCGCCCGAGGGCCCGCCAGTGAAATCGGTAGTCTGGCGACTACCGGCGAAACTTCGCTGCCGCTCAACGAAACCTCGCCCCCTGACAGGGGCTCGACGAAACTTCGCTGCTTCCGCAGCTCAGAGAGAGACAAACTCCAATTTGGCGCAGCATTCTT
>JAZQVE010000071.1:0-12911 GCA_045631705.1 Akkermansia sp.
GTGGGGTAAAGCTCGCCATTCCACTTATAGCCGCTATCGAGTACGTTTACCCCGGGTGACAGCACACCAGCATGCAACACGTTTATTCCAAAATCAACTTAATGTGAATGCGAACAGGTAATGTTAACGTGTTTTGTAAAACTCTGAAAACAAGCAACTTCCGAATCTGTCTGCAACCCGTTATGAGATATGGCAAATTTCGGGGTAATTGTCAGAAAATGGCGCCAATTTTCGCAACATGTTTATATACAATCTTTTAGAGTTGCTAAAATTCACAGTCACAAAAAGGCTATTATGGAAGCGGTCGTAACCAAGACAAAATGGTAACGACCGCTTCTTTTTTGTGCCTGGATTTCAGCGGGTTATAAAATGCTGGACTCATAACGCAAACCGGACTTCCCGGGCTGATTTTGCATCCATTTTGACCCCGTTGTACAGTCCAAAGGACTCGCTTAGACTCGTGCGTTCACAGTCACAAAAGAAAAACAATCAGACATGAGCGGATGAAAGCTATATGATAAACTTTCCCTGCTCTTCCGCCACCACTCGTCTGGTGGGTGGCCATGTCACCTCTCAGCGGGGAGTATGCCAGCCCTGTCCGCTGAAGTGATGTGTCCGCAAGGGTACGGAACAGCAGAGAACTAGGTTGGAGGAGGAATGAATCATGCATGCTATCGACATGATTGAGCTTCGTTTGCTCATTATACAGGCCAGCCTGTTTGTGCTTCGGCACCTCTGATGAGTCATAGGGCTCCGTCCGACTCGGATGACCACCGAGTCGGACGCATGTCTCCACAAAATAAGCTAAAATCGATTTTTAGGGCTAAAACATTGACAAAACGTCAGGATTGTCTATAATGGCTTCATCAGATAGCATGCTGATAAACAATTCTCCTGAAGCGCTCCCGCCTAGTCATCGGGGGCGTTTCTATTTCCCCCCCCCTTGTGAACTTGTTCATGAATCCCCAGCAACTTATGAGTGGCTCTCAGCAAGGAGAGAAAGCATATAGCAGAAAAGTCCGGTCATATTTTTATTGATTATGAAACGAATATTGGTATTCATTATGCTGCTTTTCATGGTTTCATGTGGTGAGGTAACAACGGTCGCGCTTCCTTTCTCTCAAAAGGCTCCTGCGCCCCGTTATACCCCGGAAGAAGCTTTCGCTTTGCTGCGTAATCAGTACAAATTGGACAATTCTAGGTACATATGCATCGTAGTTGACGATCGGTATTTCTTTCCCATAGACCAAAAAAGCTTTTCGTGGAGGAAGCTGGGCTACTGGGTCGATCCTTGTACGGGAGCATGTGGAAAGTACACAGACTCCATGATATATGTGGAGGATGGTGTGTATAAGGGAATTTCCTTCGAACGACAAAAAGATGAACTCACCTACAGAAGTTCACCTCAAATCTTTCGCTTGGGTACTTGGCTTCAGCTGCGACAGCACTTCTTAGGTTTCTAGAAACCTCCGTTGTCACCAACTCTCAAGGCAAAATCGACTGCTGAAAATACTACTTGCGTGGACACTATGTTTCCGAATGGGGTTCTGTCACGGCACCGAAAGCTTGAAGGGTATTTAGACAAGCTCGAAGTGTTTGTCTCCGAGGGTTAAGTAAGCACCAACCGGCGCAAAGCAGATTCTTGGTCTTATCGAAACGTTCTGATACAGCGACTGATGTTACCGCCCACTGTCGCGCATACAATGTTGTACGACAGACAGCACGTACCGACCTGAACAAGCTGGAAAAACTGGGATTTCTGTACTCGGAAAATATCTCGAGAGAGTTCATAAACAGCCCCAAACCGAATCTGAGAAATCTAATCCAAAAAACCGCTGCTGAATCGCAAATATGATTTACGTAGGGTGCGAAATCTGCTATATTCAGAACGGATAAAACAAATTCACTACTCATTGGAAAACCCATGAAACACTGCCCTATGCACGATTCCGGAGGAAACAGAACGTTATGTTCGGTGGTAAAATTGCTCTGCTGTGCTGTTATCAGCATCGTTGTTCTATTGAATCAACCTGTGGTTGCTTCAGAAGAGAGTGAGAGCCCCCAGGACCTTATCAGGGAGGGGGCGGTTCTCCGGGATATTATCCAGGAGACGGACCCTTCGTTCTACATACAACGGTATTCGGAGAGCCTTTGACGAAGATATTCCCTCCCTTGTCGTAAAAATCCAACAAGTAGGGGGTATCAGCTGTCCTGATACATGATAACTGTACAATGCCCATGTGTGAGATGAATGCACCAGAAGCGACTGAGCCTCTCCGTATAGTAACCTGGAACTGCGCTGGAAAGCTGCGGGAGAAATATGCACTTCTGCAGTCGCTGAAGGCCGATATATGCATTGTGCAGGAGTGTGAGAATCCGGCGGTGAGCCGTCACAAGGGGTATCGGGAATTTGCCGCTAATGCGTTGTGGACAGGTGATGTTCATTACAAGGGGCTCGGAGTGTTTGCGCGCGAGGGAATTTCCTTGTCCTTGCTGGATTGGGAGTCCTATTGCCTGAGGCATTTTCTGCCGGTTCGTGTGAATGAGCAGTGGAATCTGCTTGCCGTATGGGCGGCAAAGCCTTACATCGAGGAATATTATGTCTACCATAGCATTCACCGGGATAAGATAGATTCCCATACGGTGGTTGCGGGTGATTTCAATAGCAATCAGCGGTGGGACAGGAAGCATAACAAGCGTTCCCATTCAGCGGTGGTGCAGATGCTGGCCGATGCCGGCCTGGTGTCCGCCTGGCACCAGATGAAAGGGGAAATGCATGGTCAGGAAAGCGAGCCCACATTCTTCCTCTACCGGAAACCGGAGCGGCCGTACCATATCGATTATGCGTTTGCTGCTCCTGATGCGATTCGAGATTGTCGCATTGAGCAGGATTCCGTGTGGGCTTGTTCGGATCATCGCCCGTTGATTATTGACCTGAATCTGTAAGGCAACCATGTTCACCCCGGCATTCAGAAAAGTCATCAGCACATACCTGTGGGGGCATCTGGCGCTCATGGCCGGGGTGCTGATGTTCTGGCTTCCTGTCTATTTTGTGTTATACGGCGGGGTTCAGGCGGTGGTGTTGCTCTATTTGCTGCGGAAGGAGGTATCCGGTGAGGTGTCTGACTTCAGGCGGCGGTCCATCTGCTTGTTTTCGTGGCTGGAGTGGGTTTATACCGTTGCGTTGCTGTTCGTGGGAGCGCGTGGGTACTTCGAGCTGTCATTGGATTGCCTGAAGGGAACCAGCTTCAATAATCCGGAGTTCTTTCCGTTCTATTATTCCCTGCTGCCGAATGCTCTTTATGCGGCTGTGGCATTGATATGGGGCGTGGTTTATGCTATTGGGCGTATACGGTCATGATTGAGATAAAAGTACAATTGCAGGGATGCCCGAAGCTCAGCATATGTGCGGATGCTGAGGGGCTTTCGGGCCTTCTTTCATCTGCCCGGTATGTTGCGCGGCGGCTGGATGATGTCATGTACACCAGCGAGGAATGGCACGGCGAGTTAGCGGCAGAATCGGTGACAGATAACGAGGGAATGTTGTGCACGCGGTTTGACCTGTTTCCTGAGGCTCAGGCCGCGGAGGATTTTTCCAGAATTGTCTGCTCCGATGAGGGGGAAGGGGGCTTCACGGCAGGCATTGTTGCATCGGGCGCCTGGTATCTCCATTTTGCGCAGGAAATCCAGCAGCTCATGGATAGCGCCGGGCCGGAATGCTGCTTTGAGGTGGCATCGAAGGTCGTTTACCAGACATATAAGGAGGCTGAGGCCGATGGTGATATGTTAATCCAGGTACAGAAAATATAATTTTATGAAGATACCGTTTTTACAGGGATTGGTGCTGGCACTGGTAATGTGTGTGTGCCAGGCTGCTGCGGGTGCCGGCAGACAGGCTCTGGAAAGTGCGTTGCGGGCGGAATCTGAGCCGGCGGGCTTCCTGTGGCTGGACCGGGAGGTTCCCATGCTTGAGCTGGAAGCAGCCATGGAACGCAGCCGCAGCCTGCCTATGACTCCGCAGCAGGCTATGGAAGCCGCGCGGGCTTATGTGAAGGCTCATCCGGAGGAAGGGCGACAGCGGGTGTGTGATGCATCCTGTCTGGTGCCTGCCCATGCCCGGGTCAGCGTGTTCGGGGATTACTACTTTTTTCGCTCGCTGAGGAATTTCAAGTTCAGCCAGGCCCGGCTGGTCGGTTTCTTTGTGAATGCCCGCAGCGGGGAGGTGATTCCGTATCCGGGCGCATGCTTCAGCGGAAAAGAGGAGGACAGCCCGTATCGGGTTGCCATTTCCTACAATGAGGATGTCGAGGGGAAAATCCTGATTGCCCCGGATGATCCGGATGCGCTGAGCTCGCTGGGCTGGGCATATATGAGGGGGAAGGCTGTGCCGAAATCGGCGGAGAAGGGTGCTGCGTATCTTCGGCGTGCTGCCGATAAGGGAGATGAGCTGGCCCAGCGTGACTATGCAGACTGCTGCTGGCATGGCCGCGGTGTACCCGTATCGCGCGAGGAAGCCATCCGGTATTACCGCCTGGCCGTTACACATGAATTTCCGGATGCCCATTCTGCCTGCATGCTGGGGAACTGCTATGCACGGGGTGAGGGTGTCCCTCAATGCTGGGTGGATGCTGTGCAATGGTACCGCCTGGCGGCCGATGACAGGCACGCCGAGGCCAGCTACCACTTGGCCGAATGCTATGAGAAGGGCCTGGGGGTGCCAGTTTCCCGGGAAAGAGCCATGAAGCTTTACGAGAGTATTATCGAGGACCATCGGGCGGCCTATGATGCAGACCGGATGACCTGGGCGAACAAGGCCAGGGCGGCTTTGCTCAGAATGAGATAAAGGGCGGGCTGTTGACTCAATCTTTGTTTAATGGTATTCTAATCCCGGAATATGAAAATATCCTTGAATATCAGTGGCGAAAGCATTTCTGCGGAGGGTAAGGTTCTCTTTATGCCGAAGAATGCGGACGAATATGTATTCCTGCATGGGGGCGAGTCTTATGTTATCAGCAAGGATTCGGGCGTTCTGGATACATTTCTGGGCAGAAGTTGCTTCTGTGTGCGCCGCGGCGGCAAGGAATGTGTGGGGCGGTTCAGGCTGCATGGTCTGCGGAAACTTGGGGTTGAACTGACCCTCGATGCCAGGCGAATCGTTGCCACACTGCCTCTTCTGGGGCGGTGGTGGAAGCCCAATCATTCATTCACGGTAGAGAAGACAGCGTATGCTCATCGGGGTAATGAACTGATACTGAGCAATTCTGATTACCTGGGGGCTACTGATATCCTGACAGGGTGTTTTCTGCTTTCCACCCTGAGCAGGGAAACGGATGATGCTGCAGGTGATGGCGATATGGATTGAATGATGAGCACCGAAGCGAACAGGACAGCATGTTTCGCCCTCTGCCTGGCTTTCAGGGTAGTTGGGTGCCTGATCGCTGCCTTGTGTGCCACGATTGTGCTCAGCCGGACGTTCGGTGGGTTGTTTGATGCGGTTCCTGTGCGGCTGGTCACCTGGTTGGTGCGCATCTGCTCGCCGGAGACCATCATTGATGGTGAAACGGCCTATGATGTGCGCATGGGCGACAGCATGGTGTTCTACGGCATATTCGTCTTTGCCCTCGCCTGGTATATATCCGGCAAACTGAGGAAGTCCGGCTGAACACAGGGGAGGATGAGTCCGGATGTTTTTGCATAAACGCTTGAAATACTTATTTTCCGGTGGTAAGATACCCGCATGAAGACCGATGAACTCAAGTACCCTGGTTCTCGCCGTGTCTATGTGCCGGGTTCGCTCTATCCGGAGCTCAAGGTATCCATGCGCGAGGTGACGCTTTCGGATTCTGTATTTCCGGATGGCTCTACTGAGCCGAATGAGCCGGTGAAGATATATGATTGCTCCGGAGCCTGGGGCGATGAGGGTTTTCATGGTAAGGCAGAGCAGGGATTGCCCCGACTGCGCGAGTCGTGGATTGAGTCTCGCGGCGATGTCTGCAGAGATGCCGATGGTGTGTTGGTGGCGGCGGATTTGAAACAGGCGCCGACACAGCGCGAATATGCCCGCAGGGGTATCATCACGCCGGAAATGGAATATGTGGCCATTCGTGAGAATCTGGGACGAGAAGCGGCATTCAAGGCAGTCTATGATAAGTTTCCCAGCCGGAAATCCCGGCCGGAAACTGCTCAGCTCCTGCTGGACGAACTGGGCACTGGCATGCCGCGTCCCAGTGAGCTGGAGGAACTTCCCGGTTTTTCGCCAAAAAGTCTGGAAAGCCGTGCTCAGCTGCATTACCAGCACCCGGCCGGGGTACGGGGTGGCAATATGCCTGCCTTCTTTACACCTGAGTTTGTGCGGGATGAGATAGCAGCCGGCCGTGCGCTCATACCTGCCAATATCAACCACCCGGAAGCCGAGCCCATGATTATCGGGCGGAATTTCCTTTGCAAAATCAATGCCAATATCGGTAATTCTGCCATCACCTCGGGTATTGAGGAGGAGGTGGAAAAACTCCGCTGGGCCATTCACTGGGGGGCCGATACCGTCATGGATTTATCCACCGGCAAGGATATTCACAGGACGCGTGAGTGGATTCTGCGCAACAGTCCCGTACCCATCGGCACTGTGCCTATGTACCAGAGCCTGGAGAAATGCAGCGGGCGGGTGGGGCACCTGAGCTGGCCGGTTTTCCGCGATACACTCATCGAGCAGGCCCGACAGGGTGTGGACTATGTGACGATACATGCCGCTCTTCTGGAGCGCTTTGTGTACCATACAGCCAATCGAGCCACAGGCATTGTCTCCCGCGGGGGCAGTATCATTGCCAAATGGATGATGCTGCATAAGCAGGAAAACTTCCTTTATACACATTGGGATGAAATCTGCGATATTCTCGCTACTTATGATGTAGCCATCTCCATAGGTGATGGTCTGCGCCCGGGGTCCATTGCAGATGCCAATGATTTTGCCCAGCTGGCAGAGCTGGAGGTACAGGGAGAGTTGACCCGCCGCGCCTGGGACAGGGGAGTGCAGGTCATGAATGAGGGACCCGGGCATGTGCCGCTGCATCTTGTCCCGGAAAACATGCGGAAGCAGCTGGAATGGTGCTACGAGGCTCCTTTCTACACCCTCGGTCCGCTGGCTACGGATATTGCTCCCGGTTACGACCATATCACCGGTGCTCTGGGCGGAGCCATCATTGCGCAGCGCGGGTGTGCCATGCTTTGCTATGTGACTCGCAAGGAGCACCTGGGCCTGCCGGATAAGGAGGACGTGCGCGAAGGTGTGGTGACCTATAAGCTGGCGGCTCATGCGGCAGACCTGGCCAAGGGGCATCCCGGGGCCCAGCTGCGCGATAATGCTCTGGCCAAGGCCCGGTTCGAATTCCGCTGGGAAGATCAATTCAACCTTTCCCTGGACCCGCATAAGGCGCGTTCATATCACGACCTGACCCTGCCGCATGCCAACGCCAAGAAGGCGCATTTCTGCTCTATGTGCGGGCCGGATTTCTGCGCCATGAAGCTCACCCAGGAAATTCGCGATTGCCAGGGGGATTAACCTCATGCCGCGGGGGCTTTGTATTCCGCGCAGCGCGCGTGCAACCTGCGTTTCCGGAAGTATAATAGAGCCTTTTTCCTTGAACGGGAATTGATATCTGGTATACTGGGCTGTATGGAAGAGTCGGATATCATCGATGCTATTCTGATGCCTCTGGATGAGGAGAGCTGGGGGTGGATACGCGACAAGGGGATAGACTATATCTACCCCTCCGGCATGACAGCGCTGGGTCTGGCTGTATCCTACGAGCGGGAGGAAAATGTGGCCTTTCTGCTGCAGAAGGGGGCGAACCCGAATCTGGTGGGCGAGGTCGGCGTGCCGCCCCTTCTGGATGCATATATATCCCGGAATCCCCGCCTGGTGGTGCTGTTGTTGATGTATGGGGCAGACCCCAGGGGAACAGATAAGGAAAGAAGCATCGGCAGCCTGGCAGGAATGCTGGCTGATGTCGGTGTCGCAGACTTTCTGGATACTCTGTTCCACTACCATCCCTCTACCCGGGAATCATGAGAACCCGCTGCGCGGAATTCAACACATTCAAAATCCAAAATCAAAACTCCATAATTTTACATTCCCTCCAAGTCACCACCCATCAGAGAGTTTAACAGAGTATCGAAAAAATCCCGCCTGATGGGGGGATTCAGGCGGGGATGAAAGAATGACTGTGGGGAGGAATCAATCCTTGGAGCGGGCTTTTTTCTTCTTCTTCTTTTTCTTAGTGGAGGCCTTATCCTTTGTCGGTTTATCCTCCACGGTGGGCTCGTCAGCCTTTTCGCCCTTGGTGTAGTAGCGCACGTAGTCAATCTCGAACTGCACCGGGTAATCGGCGGGGTTGGGGGCTTCTGCCCAGCCACCGATAGCGGTATTCATGATGAGATAGCAGGGGGTGCGGAGCGGATTATTGCCGTCCGGGTAGTTTGCCTCGCTCATCTGAATGCTACCGGCCTCCTGGTTATCGATGAGGATGCGCATCTGCTGCTCATCCCACTCCAGGACATAGGTGTGGAAATCCTTGCTGTAGTCGGGGATATTGGTGGTGCGGATGACCTTGTGTTCCTGGTCGCCGCCGTTCACACCCCAGCGGAAGATGGAGTAACAGGTATTCGGCTCCTGGGAGATATGCTCCAGAATATCAATTTCGCCGTTGGCGGGCCAGCCGTACTGGTTCACATGCATGGTCCACAGAGCAGGCCACACACCCTTGGCCTTCGGCACCTTGGCGCGGATTTCCAGGCGGCCGGGGCATTCGAAATGCTTCACATCGCGCGAGGTGACTGAACCGCTGGCAAAGGGCATGGTTTTGATCTGGTGGGTCCAGTGGTCCTTCCTGGGGTTGTAGTTGCTGTTCCTTGTGGTCTTGGCCTTGGAAGTGAGGATGAGCTTGCCGCCCTGCACGCGTACGCAGTCCTTAGTATAGGTTTGCACGGCATCGCGATTGCGGATGACGCCGAGTTCGTGCTGCCACTTCTTCGGGTCGAGTTTGGAGCCGTTGAACTCATCTGCCCAGTCCAGGCGCCAGCCGCCCTCCAGGGTCTGGGGGGCATCTGCGCTTGCCGGCGGGGTGGTCAGCCCCAGCAGGAGTATGAACAGGCAGGGCAGCCAGTGGGTACGTGCGAGAGCTTTCATGGTGTCTTATTCGGCGTTGAGAAGGGTCATCAGTTCCTCGCTCAGGGCGGGCTGGCCGGCGGCAGCGGCACATTCCTCCAGCTGGGTCACGGTGCGGGCTCCAATGAGCACGCTGGTCACCTCGTTGCGCTGCAGCAGCCAGCGCAGGGCAAGCTGGGTGAGGGGCAGTCCGGCCTCGGTGGCTATGGCGTGCAGTCTGGCCACGCGCTGGGCATCAGCAGCCACCTTATCGGCATTCAGGAAGATGGAATCCTCGCGCTGGGCTCGGGAGTCGGTGGGCAGGGTGGTGGTGTTCAGGTATTTGCCGGTGAGCATACCCTGAGCCAGCGGGGAGAAGACGATGCTGCCGGTGCCCTGGGCCTTGACGGCGGGAAGCTGCCCGGCCTCGCAGGCGCGGTCCAGCAGGTTGTAGCGCAGCTGGTGCAGCAGGCAGGGCACGTGCGCCTCTGCCAGCAGGGTGCAGGCGCGGTTGAACAGCGCCGGCGGATACTTGGAAAGGCCGATGTAGAGGGCCTTGCCGCTGCGCACAATCTGTACCAGCGCCTCCACCGTTTCCTCGATGGGGGTTTCGGGGTCCGGGCGGTGGTGGTAGAACACGTCCACATAGTCCAGCTGCATGCGCCGCAGACTCTGGTCCAGCCCGGAGATGAGGTGCTTGCGGCTGCCCCAGTCGCCATACGGGCCCGGCCACATCAGGTGACCGGCCTTGGTGGCAATGAACATCTCATCGCGGTGGCCGGCGAACTCCTGCTTCAGCAGACTGCCGAAGCGTTCCTCGGCGCTGCCGGGGGGCGGGCCGTAGTTGTCTGCCAGGTCAAAATGGCAGATTCCCAGCTCCATGGCGCGCCCGATGATGGCTGCGTTCTGTGCCCGGTCATCGCCCCCGCCAAAATTATGCCAGAGCCCCAGTGAAATTTCCGGCAGCAACACACCGCTGCGCCCGCATCGTCTGTACTTCATGCCCTCACTATAGCCTATGCTCCGGCTCATGTAAAGCTCGCAGTGCTTCAGCATGGCCGGGCTCAATGATTCCCGGTGCAGGAGTCACCCCGCGGCCGGTGCAGGAAATGGCAGAACCCCGCTGACATTCAGGGAAAAAAGTTCCCCGCCTGATTGCTCAGGCGGGGGTGTGATGAGTATTACAACCGGGGGCTGAATCAGCCCTTCATGCCGGTGATGGTGCCATCGGCCGATACCTTGATATCGCAGGCGGCGGGCACCTTGGGCAGGGCGGGCATGCGCATGATATCGCCGCAGAGGGCTACCAGGAAGCCGGCGCCGTTGGCGATTTCGAAGTCGCGCACAGTCACGGTGAAGCCCGTGGGGCGGCCCAGGAGACCGGCGTTGTCGGAGAGGGAGTTCTGGGTCTTGGCCATGCAGATGGGCAGGTCGGTGAGACCGTTCTTAGCCATGAGAGCCAGCTTCTTCTGGGCGGGCTTGGTGAGCACCAGGCCATCGGCGCCGTAAATCTTGCGGGCGATGGTGGTCATGCGTTCCTCCACGCTCAGGTCGAGGCTGTACAGGCATTCGAAGGGCTCGTATTCAGGCTGCATGCTGGCCAGCACGGTTTCGGCCAGCTCGGTGGAGCCGGCGCCACCCTTGCCGAATACATCGGCCACGGCGCAGCCCACGCCCATCTCGGCGCACATGGCCTTCACCTCGGCGATTTCCTCCTCGGTGTCCGTAGCGGCAAAGAGGTTGATGGCCACGGTGACGGGGCGCCTGTAGAGGCGGGCGCTTTCGATGTGGGCGGCCAGGTTCACCAGACCGCGGCGCACGGCCTCGGCGTTCGGGGTTTCCAGGTCGGTCTTGGCCACGCCGCCGTGCATCTTGAGGGCGCGGATGGTGGCCACGATGACGATGGCATCCGGGGAGAGGCCGCTCTGGCGGCACTTGATATCCAGGAACTTCTCGGCACCCAGGTCAAAGGCGAAACCGGCTTCGGTCACGGCGTAGTCGGCGCAGGAAAGGGCCATCTTGGTGGCAATGGCGGAGTTGCAGCCGTGGGCAATGTTGGCGAAGGGGCCGCCGTGCACAAAGGCGGGCACGCCTTCCGGGCTCTGCACCAGGTTGGGGTTCACGGCTTCCTTCAGGATAGCCAGCAGGGCATCGGTCACGCCGAGTTCGCGGGCATACACGGCCTCATCCTCGGCGGTGAAGCCGATGACCATGTTGTCCAGACGGCGGCGCAGGTCATCGCGGTCCTCGGCCAGGCAGAAGCAGGCCATGATTTCGGAGGCGGGGGTGATGTTGAAGCCGTCCTCGCGGGGTACGCCGTTCTTGTTCAGACCCACCACAATCTGGCGCAGGGCGCGGTCGTTCATGTCCATCACGCGCTTCCAGGTCACCTTGTTCTGGTCGAGGCGGGTGGTCTTGTAGAAAAGAGCGTTGTCAATCACGGCAGCCAGCAGGTTGTTGGCAGCGGTGATGGCGGGGAAGTCGCCTGTGAAGCCCAGGTTGATGCTCTCACCGGGGGTGATGCTGGAGGCACCGCCACCCGTGGCACCGCCCTTGCGGCCGAACACCGGACCCATGGAAGGCTCGCGCAGAGCAAGGCACACCTTCTGGCCTACAGCCTGCAGCCCCTGAGCCAGACCAATGGAAACCGTGGTCTTGCCCTCGCCGGCGGGCGTGGGAGTCAGGGCGCTCACAAGAATCAGGCGGCCACGCTTGCGGTCCTGCTTCAGAACCTCCAAGCTCACCTTGGCCTTGTCGTAGCCGTAGGGAATCACATACTTCTCATCCAGCCCAAGCTTGGCTGCCATCTGTGCAGTGAAAGACATATCTGCCATGGCCGTATTCTAACACTTTCAGCCCCACTTAGCAAGCCTATATTCAGAGAGGAGAAATAGCATCGGAGCACGGGACTTCAGTCCCGATTAAATGCTCTATGATTTACGGGACTGAAGTCCAGTTCCCCGAGATAAAATACCACACAAGTCACTGTGACTGCAATAACAGCGATACCAGCACGGCAGCACCTGCATAGAACGAGCGCCAGAAGCTCAGCGCAGGCGGGATGGAGGGCGGGGTCATGCCTTGGTGGCTTTTTCCAGGGCCTCGCGGAAATCGGGGCGCATGTAGTAGATGCCTCGGGTGATGTGCTCGTGGCGGTTGGGGCCGTCTTCCCAGTCATCAAAAATGTAGGAGGAGAGGCCGTCGCTGTAGTCGATGCGGCGAGCCTTGGTCAGGATATCCAGCGGCCACTGGCGCACGCGGTTGCTGAGCACGCGGGCCTTGATGATGCGGCGGGTGGTGAGCACATAACTGGTGTGGCGCAGCATGTACGAGCGCAGCGGCGGCACCACCAGCAGGAGGACAGCCAGCAGGAAGACCACTTCCTTCGGGAAAGCAGCAGTCAGAAACATGGCCCAATCCGGCAGGGGGATACCCGGTGCCCCATTGTGAAACCACACAGCCAGCCCCAGCAGCACTATGCCGGGCAGCACGCGGGTGAGAAACACCCCACGGAAGAAGACCAGCCGCGGACTCCCTGTCCACAGCACCTGTTCGCCATCCTGCAGATTCTTCTCAACCCAATTGTGTAAACCGGCCTTATCCATAGTACCAATGTACCACAGAAGCCGGACAAATCAAGAGAATTCGCCCCTCCGGCAGCAATAACATCACTTTTACCGAGACAAAATAAGAGAGAAATCCGTCAATTTTGCCCTCATTGGGTATTTTAGCGGCTAAAGGGTTGCCAAGGCGGGCATTTTTTGCTAAACTC
>JAZQVE010000072.1:0-5270 GCA_045631705.1 Akkermansia sp.
GGCTTCAGTTCCTATCCGGTTATGTTTTCGGGACTGAAGTCCCGTGCCTCGATAATGATGGCAGCCGCGCCCACAGGGAGCCTGCGGCTTGCGCGGCGCTGGGTAGGCAGTTCATGAAAACGCGCCGTGTGGCGCGTGAGAGGGAGATCCGAGATTCGATAATTCTCCTTGTCTAACAGATTGTCTATGTTACAATAGGTGCATGAGGAAGCGTGTGATTCTGATTTTCTTCTCGTTGCTGGTGCTGGTGTATCTGGGGTGGACTTTATCGCCGCTGTGGAAACCTGTGGTGTATGGGGAGGCTCCCAGATTCAGTATCTGTTTTGTAGCCTATGATTGCGGGCCTTCCGGTCCCAATGAGTCTGCAGGTAAGGTGGAGTTTGGAAACGGCCTGGAATTATCCGATAAGCGAGAGATTGGCTTTTCTTTTAATACATTCTGGGGTAAGACGGTGGATACGAAGTTCGCTTTTAAGCTGCCTCGGTATGGCAATGAACATGAAGTGAGGATGCAGATTCTACCGGAATCGAGAATCGTGGGTGCTATAGCCTGGGATGATTCGGTGGATGCGATGTCATATCCTCTGAGTGGAATGACGCCGCAGGAATGGGCGGCATCCAAGGGGCTGCGCTGGTTGGAACTCAAGGCCGGGGATGAGTGGTCGCTTTCATTGAAGGAGAAAACATTGCAGCGGATTCTGCTGGTCTGTGAGCGGACTCTGGAGCCGGAAGCACCTGCCGGTACTCAGCCTTATGGGTTGGTGGGAGTGCAGCTGCAGGCGATGGAGAAATGACTATTGGAAATGCTCACGCTTCTTTGCCGCGTGGGGTGAAGGCGGCTGAAGCTCCTCCTTGCGGTGTGTACGGGGGGGGCACGAAATTCTGCCTGGGGAGAGCGGCCGGAGTTGGGCCTGCTTTTTCATGATTCACTTTTCCTGTCTGTCCGGCATTCTGCGCTTGTCTGCCTGGGGGCGGGTATGCTAAAAGAATTGGGTGCAGATGATGAGTGCAGAGCTGGGGCCGCTGGTGTTCCGATTCCTGGAGTATATGGAATCGGAGCGCAATGCATCGCCGCGCACAGTGGAGGCGTATCATCGTTCGCTGCAATTGTTCCGTCGCTGGGCTGGAGAGTCCTTTACGGGCTGGGAGGAGTGCGGTGCGGATATTTTCCGCTCCTGGCTGTACGAGGCGCTTAACGAGGAGCTGAAGACGTCCACGATACGTCTGCGTTTTGCGGCGCTGCGTTCTTTCTATGAGTATATGATGCGCCGGGAGGGGCTGCAGGTGAGTCCGCTGGCGGAGGTGAGTCTGCCGCGGGCGTCTCAGAGTCTGCCGGTGCACCTTTCTCTGCACCAGATGGAGGAGTTGCTCTCGCTTCCGCTGCGGGTGCCGGTGGATAAGAAGAGTCCGGCCTGGCTGCCGTATCGTGATGCGGCGATTCTGGAGCTGTTTTATTCCTGCGGTATGCGATTGAGCGAGCTTGTCGGGCTGGATGCGGATTCGCTGCGGCCGGGGGAGAATTGCATCCGTGTGCTGGGCAAGGGACGCAAGGTACGCCTGGTGCCGGTGGGGGATTATGCCCGCGAGGCGGTGGAGCGATACCGCGATATGGCCGGGGTGCAGGGAAGGGAGCCGCTTTTCATCAGCCGCCTGCGTCGCCGCATGAGCTGCCGCAGTGTGCAGCTTATGCTGGATAAGTACCTGCGCTGCTCGGATATTCCTTTTCATATTTCCCCGCACAAGCTGCGCCACACTTTTGCTACGCACCTGCTTGATGCCGGGGCTGATTTACGCGCGGTGCAGGAGATGCTGGGGCATAGTTCGCTGGCTACTACGCAGATTTATACCCATGTGACCAAGAGCCGCATGCAGGCGGTGTACCGCCAGGCGCATCCCCGCGCCGGATGGGAGGAAGAGGTGTGATTAATGATTAGTGGTTGGTGGTTGCGGCTTGCGTGAAGGCAGAGCCGGTGGTGTGCCAGGGGAAACATGGGGCATTTTTGGGGAAAAGTCTGTTTTGTGCTTGACTTTGGAACCGGTAACCTGTATCATGCGCTCGCCGTTTTACACGGTGCCAGTGCGCGAATAGCTCAGTTGGTAGAGCAGTAGACTTTTAATCTATTGGTCTCGGGTTCGAGTCCCGATTCGCGTACTACATGTCCCCATCGTCTAGGGGTTAGGACATATGATTCTCAGTCATAGAACCGCGGTTCGAATCCGCGTGGGGATGCTCAGAAAAGCCCGAGGTTAACGCCTCGGGCTTTTCTTTTTTCAGTTTTCTTCCTTGTTGGCGGATGCGCACTGCTGCTCTATTTCCTCAAAGAGAGAGGTGATGCTGCGGGTTTCCGGCGCGTCTGCAGGTTCCCAGGGTGCTCGTTTGATGTCTGTGTATACATCATCTGCAGCTTTTGTGCCTTCATGGCCCAGGTTGTACACCAGATACAGAGGCCTGCCCTGATTTACCGTGGTATCCGGGTGTTGCACTTCGATCAGTGCTTCTACCATACGACGGGTTGTGGTAAAGGATTCGGAGTCTTCAGGTGCCTTTTCCGCGAACTGCCCGCGCACGGCCAGCAGCCTGCCTTTCTGCACGGGCATGGAGTACAAATCGATGGCTCCATTGGGTAAGGGGCTGTGGTCAATCAATGTATAATCAATGCCGCCGGCATAGTCCACGCGCTTAATGGCACAGGGCGGGGAAAAGTGAACCTCCTGTCCGCAGCTGGCGGCAAAGGGGGCTATCGCTGACAAATTGTAAATGCGAGTGCGCGTGCGTGCGCCGCTGTGAGGATTCGTGTATACCATCCCTTTTCCCGGAACGTTGGGAACCCAGTCTTCAGGCTTTTTGGCGCCGCCTATATTGAAGACTCCGTCCTCTATTTCCTGACAGCTGTTCAGTGCCACCACTGCGGCAAGGCAGATGGCTGTGGTGGTAAGGATTCCGTGGAATGAAGAAAAGGTCATCATGCTGATTTCTCCTGCTGCGGTATATTATATCAGCGTGCTTTGTTTTGTTCAAGTGTGGATAGAAAAGGAAAGCCCGGGGATTTCCCCGGGCTTGTGAATGGATGAATCTGAGATGGCCGGCATTACATGCCGACGATTTCGTAACCGCCGTCTACGTAGAGAATCTGGCCGGTCATGGAGGCTGCGCCATCGCTGGCGAGGTAGGTGGCGGTGGCACCCAGTTCCTCGAGGGTGCAGGAGCGCTGCAGCGGAGCCTTTTCCTCGTATACCTTGAACATGCCGGTGAAGCCGGACACGCCGCGGGCGGCGAGGGTCTGCACGGGGCCTGCGGAGATGCAGTTCACGCGGATGGGAGCCTCGCGGCGGCCCAGGTCATAGGCGAGATACTTGCAGCAGGTCTCGAGGGCGGCCTTGGAAACTGCCATGAGGTTGTAGTTCGGCACTACCTTCTGGCTGGCGTAGTAGGTGAGGGCAGTGATGGAACCACCGTTCACCATGAAGGGAGCCACGGCGCGGGAAAGGGCGATGAGGGAATAGGCGGAAACCTGCAGGGAGAGGTTCCAGGCATCGCGGGGGATATCGGAGAAGTGGCCTTCCAGGGTGCCGGGGGCCTTGGGGGCGAAAGCCACGGCATGCAGCAGCATGTCCACGTGGTCGGTGTGCTCACCCACGAAGGTGAAGAAATCGGCAATGGACTGGTCGTCGGACACATCCAGAGAGCATACGGGGGTATCTTCGCCGAAGTGCTCCTTCACGAGCTTGATAACGCCATCCTTGAGGCGTTCGCCCTGGTAGTTGAAGATGAGCTTGGCGCCGGCTTCATGCCAGGCCTTGGCGATACCGAATGCGATGCTGCGGTGATTGGCGACGCCGGTAACGATACCGACCTTGCCTTCCAAGGGTTTTGCAATAGACATAGATGTATTTTATTATCAGAGGTTGGGATTAATACAGGGGGAATTCCTGCATGATGATACGGGGATAGGTGTGTGCCATGCTGATACCTACATCCTCCATGTGCTTGATCTGGGCGCGGATGTCCTCCTCGCTGGTGTTGGTATCGGTGATGACGTATTTGAGACGGAAGTAGACGAGGCCGCTCTCCATGTCGATGAGGAGCTGACCCTCCGGCAGGTTGGCGTTCAGCGTGAGCAGAAGCACGCTCACCTCGGCGCGGTCTGCCGGGGAAATGCGGTAGGCAAAGTTGACATCAAAGACAAGGCTGCTCGGATCTCTCAGTTCAGTGAACATGAAAGAGCAGGGGATTTCGGTGTTGTTCACCGGCAGGTAAGCCAGACCGATTTTCTCGCTCTGGGCACCCATGGTTACCCACTGGTATGATTCGCCGTGGCTGATGAGGTGCTGGCGCACGAGCGCCAGTAGGTTCGGTTGATTCGGCATAAAATGGTTCTAGGTTGGATTTGGACGAATGTCCCACTGTTCGATGCTATAGTACACTCTGCTTTTTGGAGAGTCAAGCAATTACTTCATAAATGAAGCCTCCAGGAGGGCCTGGAAGATAGTTACAGCCCCATTTTACCGGGGTTGAGGATGCCTGAGGGGTCGAGGGCGGCTTTGAGGACACGGTGGGTATCCATGGCGGTTTCGCCGATGGCGCGGGGGAACCAGGGGGCCTTGGCCAGGCCGATGCCGTGTTCACCGGTGATGCTGCCGCCGTGGCTCATGACCCAGTCGAAAAGGCGGTTCACCAGGGCATCGGCCGGTTCGCGGATATCGCGCCCCTCGTCATCTTTGAGCACCATGATGTTGGTGTGGATGTTGCCATCGCCGCTGTGGCCGAAGCAGGCCACGGGAATGCCGGTTTCCTGCTGCATGCTTTCGCAGAAACTGACCAGCTCCACCAGCTGGGAGCGGGGAATGACGATGTCCTCGTTCAATTTCGTGAGGCCGGTGGCTTTCAGGCTGTACGAGAATTCGCGGCGCAGCTGCCAGATGGCTTCCACCTCGGTCTCGGTGCGGGCGTAGACCACTTCTGTGGCGTCGGTGTTGCGCAGAATGCCGGCAATGGCCTCCAGCTCGGTGTCCACGGCATCTGCCTGGCCGTCAATCTCGATGATGATGTGCCCCTTTGCCCCGGCGGGCAGGGCGCTGGGCCCCAAGTGGTTGCGGGCGGCTGCCAGGGTGAAGGCATCGGTGATTTCGATGGCGCAGGGCAGGTGGCCACCCTGCAGGGTGTTCTGCACCGCGGCAGCGGCCAGGGCAAACTGCGGGAAACTGGCGTGCAGCGCCGCACGGGCCGGGGGCGCGGGAATGATGCGCAGCGTGGCCTCGGTCACGATGCCG
>JAZQVE010000073.1:0-21705 GCA_045631705.1 Akkermansia sp.
CACGGGCAATATCACCATTGCCTCCGGCGCTACGCTTGAAATCAAGAACGGTGCAAAGCTTCTGACAAACGGCTGGCACAATGCTTCCTCCGTGGTCACGGTGAATGGTACACTGAAGGTGGAGGCTCTTAACTACGGTGGAAGCTTAGGTAATCTGCATGATAATATCGGCGTGCAGGATTACACCGAATCTCTTGTGGTGAATGGCGGTGGCCGTGTGGAAATCACGGAATCCGGCTCGGCTTCAATCGGTGCCCGCCTGAATGGCTGGGGGGCGTACTTCACCTTTGCCGTGGCTGACGGTAAGTCATTCTCCTGGGATGCCTCCACGAATGGCAGGGTTCTAACCCATGATGGTGCCGGTAGTGTGCTGGTGCTGGAGGCTGGCGAGGGCGCCACCTTCACGCTGGGTAAGAATATCGGTACTGGCCTTTCGATTAACAAGAATGGCGCGGGTACCCTGGTGCTCAACAGTACGCTTCATCTTGATGGCGGCAGACGCATCAACATCAACTCCGGCACGGTTAAGTTCGGCGATAGCGCCCGTATCACCTCTGCTGGCGATGGCTTCTTTGTGGGAGCCGATGCTGCCATGGACCTGGACGGTAAGGGCGGCATCAGCGGCCAGGCTGTCACGGTGAATGGCGCTGTGCTGAACGGCCAGAACAATGAGATGAACATCACCCTGGGCAGCACGGGCACCTTCAGTATATCTGAGGATGCTACTTCTGGCTATTATGGCTCCATCGTTCTGGCAGAAGGTGCAGAAATTGACCTGGGTGGCTATGCTTTCTACAACACCATTGATATCTCTGCCGGTGGCACCCTGCTGAATGCCACTAACCACCGCGGCACCATCATGCTGGGTGCGGATGAATATGGCGTGACCGCGCTGGATTCCGAGACCCTGGCACAGTATTCCAGCAGCATTGCATCGACCGGCAGCATCGAAGTGAGCCTTTCGGAGGATACGGAATGCGCAGCCATGGATTTTACCCAGCTCAAGGGCCGCTTCTATGCCGATGACTCTGTTTCCATTGCCGGTACGGGTGAAGCGGACCTGACGATTGACGGGTATACCACAGCTTACGGCGCAGTGAGTGCTCAGAATGGGGATATCACTATCTCCGATATCAACAATGTAACCTTGAGCAATAATGCCGCCACCGATGGAATGACGGAGGATTATCACCGCGCCGGTGCTTTGAGCGCTGCCGGTTCGGTGAGTATTGAGGCCGCAGGGGATGTCACCATCTCCGGTAACTCGGCTTCTATGCAGTCTACGGCTGCCGGTGCCATCTGGGCGGGCAGTGGGGATGTCACCATCACCGCCGCCAGCATTTCCATTACGGGTAACGCTGCTACCGATGGCGCATGCTCCGGCGGTGCAATCCGGAGCGACTGGGGGGCCACCTATCTCACCTCCACGGAGGGGAATGTGGAAATCAGCGCTAACACGGCAGATGAAAGCGGCGGCGCTATTTATGCTGTTTCCGGGGTGGAGATTACGTCTGCTGCAGATATTGTGATCGCAGATAACTCTGCCGTATCGGGAGATGGTGGTGCCGTTTACAGCGAGGGCGATGTGACCCTGACCCCGGGAGCGTCAAGCTCTGTGAGCATCAGTGGCAATGAAGCTGGCGGCTCCGGCGGTGCTATTTACAGCTATGGTACAGTATACATTTCCGGTGGAACTGTGGAAATATCCGATAATCACGCCGGTGGCTATGGTGGTGCCATTTATGCCGAGAATGTTGTTATTGCGGCAGATGCTGGCAATGTCACCTTCTCGAATAACACACATGACGGTGGAACGGCTAATGACGTGGAGCTGTGGAGTGGTACCGCATCGCTTTCTGCTACGAATGGCCATACGCTGGAAATGCAGGGCGGTGTCACCTGCGCTGCGGAAATCAATATCAGCACAGATGAGGAATCCACCGTGAAACTTGGTGGCACCAGCAGCACGGAGAACCTCACGATTGAGGATGGCCGGGTGCATGGCATCTACGATGCTGATGGAAACCAGGCGGTCATCTGTGTGAGTACGAGCGTGACGCTCAGTAATGCCTGTCTGCAGGACGTAGCGCTGCTGGATGAATACAATGAAGCGACTCTGACCAGCTCTGCCAGTACCTATGTGTATAACGATGCTGTTGGTATGCTGTTCGAAACTCTGGATGACGGGTCGGTGAATTGCACTTCCTGTGCTCCGCTGCTGAATGGCTTTGCCACGGTGAAGGGCGATCTGACGATTGGCCTGACTCTCGATTTCCTCACAACGGCATTGGCAGAGGCAGATGGCAATGCGCTGAATATAACTCTCTGCCTGCTGGATTCCACCACCAGTATCGCAGAGGATGGTAGCTTTACATTCAGTCTTTCCGAGGATGTCGCCAGCTGGCTGGATGACAGCGAACTGGTGGAGTACGGTTTTTATGATACTGACGGCAACAAGCTGGGCGTCAATGAGGTGGAAATGGTAGAAGGCGGAGCGGTAGTGTTTGCCGTTTCCGGGATTACCGATATTATTCCTGAGCCTGCCACTACCACGCTGAGCCTGCTGGCGCTCAGTGCGCTCTGCCTGCGCCGCCGTCGTCAGAAATAATAATCTTACCGCAACCAAACTTACATTTAATACCATGAACAAATACTTCTATCTCATCCCCATGCTGAGTCTGCCTTTGCAGGCACTTACCGTGGAAACCCGTGCAACGCACGGCGTGTTCTATGCCGGCCTGGCAAACCAGGTCTGTCTGCAGATTCAGGTGAAGGCAAATGCCTCCGAGGCCGGTCAGAAAATAGGCTCTCTTTCCTTTACGACGGGTAAGAGTTCAAAGAAAACGGACATCACCAAAGCCCGCTTGTACAAGAGCACGCAGAATTACTTCACACTGAACACCGGCGACCCGAACACCAAGGCGTACCAGGTGGGAGAGGTTGCCGCCACTTCCGGCTCCGGAACATTTAATAATCCCGATATCACGCTGTCGGAGGGTACAAACTACCTCTGGCTGGTGTATGATATTGCATCAAACGCCAAAGGCAGTAACAAGATTGACGGCGTGTGCACCTCTGTAAAGCTTGGTAATACTGAAGTGAAGCCGGTGGCTAAGATGGGCGCAAATGTGAAGAGCCGCGTCTACGGCACGGTGTATCCGTTCAGGAACCGCATTGTGCCGTACTATCGCACGGTGTGGATTAATGAATGGAATGCCAACCACCTGAATGCTACGCATTTTAAAAGCTTTACGGATATCATTCATTTCGGTTATTCCCTGAATTCCGATGGCACTGTGGCAAACCAGTGGTATCATGACGGTGTGAAAGATAATATGGCATACGCCAAGGCCGCCCGTGAGAAGCTGAAATCCCTGCGCGGCTCGGCTAAATCCCGCATCATTGCCGGTTTCGGTCACGTTGA
Organism: Akkermansia sp.; assembly: GCA_045631705.1. Classification (GTDB taxonomy): domain Bacteria; phylum Verrucomicrobiota; class Verrucomicrobiia; order Verrucomicrobiales; family Akkermansiaceae; genus Akkermansia. Next base: position 3,425 of record JAZQVE010000073.1, read on the forward strand.
TGATGGATTGACTGCCTTCTTCCGCAACAATCCAGATCGCAATGCCCGCAAGGCCATGGCCAGGAATATGGCCAAGTATGTTCTGGAAAGTGGGTACGATGGTATCGACATTGACTGGGAATACCCGGACAGTAGTGATGAATGGGTGTATCTGACCTATCTGGTGGCTGACCTTCGTGAGGAACTGGCCGGCTCCGGTGTATCTGTGAGTTTTGCTGCTACGGTGTGGTATATGAAGCCCTGGCATGATGTTTCTGACCAGGTGGATTTCATTAACACCATGAGCTATGACCAGCAGGGCGAACAGCATTCTCCGATGAGTATTCTGCAGGCCGATGCCAACACCTGCCACACGTATCTCAATATGCCCAGAACCAAGATTGTGCTTGGCCTGCCGTTCTATACCAACCGCTACTATGTGCTCTGGGATCAGGTCGGATGGACTAATGTGGTGAACGCGTATCCCAATCTCTCACCGTCCGCCAACCAGGCATCCATGACGACCGGCAATGGTACAAGCATGCATTCCTTCAACGGTGTGAATCTGATAAAGGAAAAATGCAAGTGGGTGAAGGACAATGGCTATGGTGGCGTGATGATCTGGGGATATGATACGGATGTGCAGCTCTCGCACAAGATGTCGCTCGGCAAGGCCATGTATTCTGTGCTGAAGCAGACAAAACGTTAAAAATAAGTTATCTGATTCTGGTTCGCCTGGCGGGCGGGGAGGTATCCCCGCCCGGCAGGCCTTTTAGGAATGACATTCAATGAGGATTGCCGGACAGCGGGTGAAGAAAAGCAGGAAGCGATACCCGGGAGGGTTTGCTCTTGTGGCCTCGCTGACCCTGCTGGTATTGCTATCGCTGGTGGCTTGTGCCATACTGGCCCAGGTTGCATCGATGAATCGCATGTCGCAGTATGATATGGTCGTGACGCAGGCGCGGCAGCAGGCACTCATCGGGCTGGATGCCGCCATAGCCGAGCTGCAGGAGGCCATGGGGCCGGACCAGCGTATTTCTGCGAGTTCTGCTCTATTGGACGAGACCGGGGAGGTCGTTCCGCCCCACTTGCTGGGCGTATGGAATAGCTGGGATGTCCCCTTGTATGGCAAGCGGAGGGATGGCAGCAGCATCCGGGACACCTACGCGCCGGGGCGCAGAAGCATGTTCCGCCGATGGTTGATTTCCAGCCGGGATGTAAAACTGACGCGGGATATAGATGCAGCTGCCCAGTTGAGTAGTAGGAAATCCGGGGAAAGAATATGCCTGCTTGGGGAGGGAACACTCGGCTCCAATACCCCTGCCAGTCATTATGTGTACGCGGATTTGCTGTACATGCCGCTGGGAGAACGGACATGTGGTGGCTATGCCTGGTGGATAGGCGGAGAAAATCAGAAAGCCAGGATTTCGGTACCCGGCACACCGATTGCAAAAAGCCCTGTGGAGGCGCTGCGGCACACGTGGGATACACCAGCGGCAATACCGATTGTGCAGGGCAAACCGCTGGTGGTGAAGGATGCAGATAAATTGATGAGCGCTGCCAGCTATGCGTTGCTGAGTCAGGATGTGCATGAGGAAACCGGTTTTGCCGACTACACGACAAGCTCATACAGTCTGTTGACCAATGCCGCACATGGCGGGTTGAAACAGGATCTCTGTCTGCTGTTGAATAAGGAGCATCTGGATAAGACGGAGTTTGCTCCTGCTGAGGATAGAGATGCTCCCCTGGTGCCGGAGCAGTGGCTGCCAGTGCGAAAAATGCGCATGCCCATCGGTTCCTGGCAGACCATGCATGCCTATTATAATTGCTGGCCGAATTCCTCGCAGAAAGACAATCACATAACGGCTCGCCTCATTGGCTCTGTGCCGGAGCACTACACGCGCCTGGGGGGAAGTGTCCTGAATACTTGCCTGCAGCATGATGCCCAGGTGGGGGGGACGGGCGGGTCATATCTGGATTCGCGTTCGCGGCTGCAGGGAAATGATGGAGCAGGGTATGCGCGTTCGCCCGTGATGCTGGCCTACCTCTGCAACATTGCCATGGGCGTGGAGGTGCGGGACAAAGGTGAAAAACAGTTTTCCCTCCATTACAGCCCGGTTTTTCTCTGGTGGAATCCATACAACGTGCCCATGCGCATAGCAGGCCGGCGCATGTGGGCTGTATCAGCCCCCGCCAAGACCATGCCGCTGGAAACTTTTGCTGACCTGGGCAGGTATGGCCGGCGGTGGTCTGCCTATGGACTCGCCCGGAAGAATGAATCCATCATGCCCGGCGGCGTACGTGAAGTTCGCCCCGATTTGGGGAATATGAGCTGCCTTGATGCAGGCGAGTTTTTCCAGAATTCGGTGGATAATGCCCAAGAGGATATTGTGTTTCAGCCGGGTGAGGTGTTGATATTCACACCGGGAAAGAAGAAGTTCGGAAGCGGAGAAGTGAGCGCGGGGAGCAATCCCTGGGTGCCTGGGTATCGTCCGGATACGGTAGCTGCGTGGTACTCGCCCATGTATCGTAAATATGCGCAACCCGAGCAGGTGTGGAGGGAAACGATGTTCGGCCTGCGTTTCAGCACTGACCGAAACCGCCTGACTGATGGCCGGTTGATGGCGGATGGTCTGGCGGATTGTATTACGGTAGCCCATGGATTCGGTGGTATATCATCCGTGGAAGAAAAGCCGCATCCTCTGGACCCGGAGATGAATGATATCAGCTCGGTGGAGGGGAAGCATATCCATTCTGCTCAGCGGTTTTCACTAGATTGGTACAGCTCTGGGGCAGAATCGGAAAACCGAATTCTCACGGATCCGCTGCAATGGCTCGGTAACAATATGCAGAGTATGAGCCAGGCACCTTATTACATAGCATCTGTAGGCGTCGTGGCCAAATCTGCCAATCCGTTTGTTGATTCAAAGGTATACCCGGATTGTGACTTCCGCACCAGGCATTGGTTGCATTCCAGTCCGGCGTTCTGGGGCTCTTCCATCCAGCATGCAGACCACCAGCAGCGGCAATATCACCCATACCAGTTGGCTGTTCTTCCTGTGGGGGGGGGACTGTTGGCCTCTCCCGTTGCATCCGTGGGACGCAATGGCTGCATCGGTATCACCGAGACCGGCGAGCAGGTGTCCTTTGCCGCGGTTTCGGAGCTGCCCGTGCATCCTCCCTTTTCGCTGGCGGGCTTTGCCGGCATGCGCCTGCATCCCGGCTGGTTCCGGGGCGGAGATGGTGCTCAGGATCCGCAGTTTGCGATGCAGCGCATGCAATACCAGTCCGGCGTGCCAGGGGTGGGCATAGGCAATGCCTTCGCTGATCCCTGTCTGCCGCCGGATAGGGTATATTGCTTCCATACGAAGGAGCAGGAGGAAGGCTCCTCCGGGAAGTCTATGCAGCTGCAGGATGAGTTCTATGATCACGCTTTGCTGATTAATGATGCGCTGTGGGATCGGTGGTTCTGTTCCTCCGTTTCCGATATGCCAGGGGATGATGGTAAGCACGTTATTCCGGCGAAATATACGCTGGAGCAGTTCCTGAAAGGTCGAAAGCCTCTGCCTGTGTCTCGCTACGTGCGCGCCCATTCGGCCTATGATTCGAAATCTGCGCTGAAGCGTATCATGGAAGGCGACGGGTGGAAAATCATTGCAGCTCATCTGATGGTGAATGGCGGGTTTAATGTGAATAGTACCTCGGTGAACGCGTGGAATGCCGTGCTGCAGGGATTGGCTTCCCGCAGACTCGTTACCGGCGAGGGCGGAGAGATGCGCTTTGTGGAGCCGGGGAAGAAGGCCACGGATGTGGCGTTCTCCCGCTTCATGCTCTCCACTACGGACAAAAGTACGGATTCTGTGGGGCCCTATTCCCCCATGCAGGGTTCCGATGCGTTCCGCTCGGCAGAAGCACTGGGCACAACTGCCTGGAGCGAGGTGCGCCTGCTCAAGTCTGCGGATATCACCCGGCTAGCAGAGGAAATGGTGCGGCAGGTCCGGGCCCGTGGCCCCTTCCTCAGCATGTCCGACTTCATCAACCGCCGACTGGATGAAAAAGGCGGTGAGCATGCGCTGAAAGGCGCTCTGCAGGCCGCCATCGACCGCACGGATATCAACCGTGATTTCCGCGAGGTGCAGGTCTCTCCCCAGAAGGGTTCGCTGTACCGCTTCCCCGAGGCCGAGAAAGGTGATTTGCATACTGCCGCTCCCGGATACCTGATACAGAGCGATGTGCTGTCCTCCCTGGGTAACATTCTGACGGTGCGGGATGATACCTTCACCATCCGAGCCTACGGCTGTGTACGCAATGAAGTGGGGGCCGTTCTTTCCCAGTGCTGGTGCGAGGCTACGGTGCAGCGCTCCATTGATTATGTGGACCCGGTGGATGCACCCGATGCTGCTGAGTTTTCGGCTGATTTAAAGCACACGGCCAGCCTTTCCCGCCTGAACCAGCTTTTCGGCCGCCGGTTCAGGATTACATCCTTCAAATGGCTTGACCATTGGGATTTGTAGAATGATTCATTTACAGGTGGGGGCCCGCCCGCAGTGGCAAAAAAAGCACTACAGGAATCCTGTAGTGCTTTGGTGTTTCACGGATGGGGTGGGATTCGAACCCACGGAAGGGATTAACCTTCGGCGGTTTTCAAGACCGCTGCATTAAACCGCTCTGCCACCCATCCGGGGATTTGCAGGCTCGGTGGCGTGCCGGGGAGAATACTATCGCATGGCGCGCATGGGCGCAAGCGTTTTTTGTAGCATGCAGAACAAAAGACGGAATTTTTCAATAATGGTCATGGCGGGCTCCACGTAAATCTGTAATGAGCTGATGCGGCCGGGAGCCGGCGTGCCTGTATTACCATATATAGAACAAGTGCTGCTGTGGAGGGGTCTGTTTCTGTGGACCGATGAGAGGTTCGATTATACTCAACAAACCATGTAACCATGAAAACTGATCCAAACAACCCCGGCAAGAAAGGCCAGATTGCCAAGCTGGGTGTATTCACGCTGGCCATGATAAATGTCTCAGCCATTGTGAGTCTGCGCGGTCTGCCGGCAGAAACCACCTATGGCCTGAGTTCTGCGTTCTATTATATATTTGCGGCTGTGTTCTTCCTGATTCCGGTTTCTCTGGTGGCGGCAGAGCTCACAACAGGCTGGCCTCAGAAAGGCGGTGTATTCCGCTGGGTGGGCGAAGCCTTCGGCGCGCGCTGGGGCTTCCTGGCTATATGGCTGCAGTGGATTCAGACCACCATCTGGTTCCCCACGGTTCTGACCTTTGCGGCGGTCTCGCTGGCATTCATGGGGCCGAATCAGAGCTGGGACCACGCGCTGGCGTCCAATAATATCTATGTGCTCATTGTGGTGCTGGTGGTGTACTGGGTGGCCACGCTGCTGAATATGCGCGGCATGCAGACCAGCGGCAGCATTACCAAATGGGGTGCCATGGTAGGCACGGTGATTCCCGCTGCGCTGCTGGTGCTCATGGGCATGGTGTACTGGGGCAAGGGCAATCCCATCGATATCAGCATGAGCGCCCGCGATTTCATTCCGGATCTCTCCAATTTCAACAATATTGTGCTGGCTGCCAGTATCTTCCTCTTCTACGCCGGCATGGAGATGAGTGCCGTGCATGTGAAGGAATGCGAGAATCCCAGCCGCGACTATCCGCTGGCCATTGCCATTGCCTCCATTCTGACCGTCTGCATCTTTGTGTTCGGTACCCTGGCCATCGGCTTCATTATTCCGCACGACCAGATTACGCTGACCCAGAGCCTTCTCATCGCCTTCAATGACCTCTTCGCCTATTTCGAAGTCTCCTGGCTGGGACCGCTCATGGCACTTTGCCTGGCTTTCGGTGTGCTGGCTCAGGTGGTGGCCTGGGTGGGTGGCCCGTCCAAGGGCCTGCTGCAGGTGGGCTGCGCCGGGTATCTGCCTCGTTTCATGCAGCGCACGAATAAGGCCGGTGTGCAGGTGGGTATCCTGCTGGTGCAGGGCTGCATCGTCACGCTGCTTTCCGTGCTTTTCGTGGTGCTGCCCAGTGTGCAGACCGCGTACCAGATTATTTCTCAGCTCACCATTCTCCTCTATCTCATCATGTACATGCTCATGTTCGCCGCAGCCATCTACCTGCGTTATCGTGAGCCCGATGTGCCGCGTTCCTTCCGCATTCCCTGTGGCAAGACCTGCGGCATGTGGATTATCGGCGGCCTGGGCCTGCTGGGCAGCCTGGTGGCCTTCCTTTTCAGCTTCATTCCTCCGGGCCAGATTCCTGTGGGCAGCCCGGCGGTGTATGTGGGCATCCTCATCGTGGGTACCATTGTCTTCGCCGGCATTCCGCTGCTGATATACTCTATGCGCAAGCCCTCCTGGGCTGACCCGAAGGCCGTGGCTGAGTTCGAACCCTTCTCCTGGGAGGAAAAGAAGAATTAAGAATCAGGGATTAATTATTTCCTGCGGGCGGCGGTGTGGTGGACTGCCGCTCGCAGTTTTTTACAAAGCTTTCCCAGCTTTGTTCATATATCCACGAATCGTGGTTGGAGGGGCGGAGCCGGGTGAAGCCGTAGCGCTCAGAGAAGGCGCAGCCGTCTGCGGTCACATTATCGGTGACTACACCCACGCAGGGCAGGGCCGCATAGGGCTTTATGGCGGCTTGCAGCAGCTGGCGGGTAAGGCCCAGCCTGCGGAACTGGCGGTCCACCAGGATGCAGCTCAGGAACATGTGCAGCGGCTGCTGCGTGATGGGTGCCACGTGTTCCAGCTCCATGAAATGGTCATTGAATTGCCCCGCCTTCAGCGCCTCGTATATGGACGGCTGCACGGGAAACAGATTCACGAAACCGGCCAGCCTGCCGTCCACCTCGGCGGCTACGGTGCTGTGCGGGTGCAGGTCATACCAGCTCCAGGATTCCTCCGCCGGGGTGATGAATTCGGCAGCGTAGAACTGCAGTTCCAGCGCTTCCATCTCGTGGAAATGCTGCAGAGTAAGCCGGGGGATGATGGTGGCGGACATGGCGTGAAATCAGGTGAGGGAAAGGGTGTGCATGCATTTTCTACCGCGTCGCTGCGGGGTGTTGATATGCAGCTGCAGGGTGCAGCCCCGGTCAGCAAGGGTGCGCATCAATGCCGGAGGAACATTGAGCGAGTAAAAGCCGTAAGCTCCTGTATATTTGCTGAGTCGGACCATGCCTCCTGTTTCGGCTGGGATGGCGGTCAGCAGTTCCTCCCTGGTGTAGAGGAGCGCGTGGCTCTTTGTCCATACATGGGGCTGTAGTCCCTGCGTTGTCAGGTGGCGGCAGATGCTGCCCGGAAGCCCGCTCTGCTGTTTCCCTGGCGTGCCGGATGTGAGAATGTAGTAGCATTCGCCACCATAACGGATGCGGTCATTGCCTCCGGCCATGAAGGTGATACTCAGCCACACGCATGCACGGGCAAATTGCTGCAGGAGTGCAGGTGGCACGCTGAGGGTGAAATCTGCTATCTGGAAATCGGCCATGATGCCTACATCGATGGTGGCGGAGGTGCAATCCTGCAGCAACAGCTTACGGTTTTTCTCCAGAAAACGACTCCATTCCGCAAAGGGAATGTCCTCATCTCTGCTGAGCCGGTGCTTGTACGAAGGGGAGATGAAGCCGCCTCGCTCCCGTTCCTCCATCCAGCCCCCGCGGTGCAGCCGGGAACCCTCCCGCAGGGAGTCGCAGCAGAAATAAATGGATGATTCGAAGTACATAGGAGGATTCAGCGGATTGCGCCTCATTATAACGCGGCGTTCTGTGCTGACAAGCAGCGATTTCGTCACGACGGAATAAATTGCTTGACAAATTTCTGAAATTTCAGAAAATAGGCGTATGCAGCTGAGCGAGACGCAGATGAATTTCATCCGCCGGTGGGGCGATATGGGCACCCGCTGGGGGATTCCGCGTTCTACGGCTATGCTGCATGGGCTGCTGTACGTGGCGCAGGCTCCGCTGACGGCTGAGGAGATGTGCGAGTTGCTGCAGCTGGCGCGGTCGAATGTGAGCACCAGTCTGAAGGAGTTGGAGGGCTACAATCTGATCTATCGCGAGTCCCGTCCCGGTGAGCGCCGCAGTTTCTACCGCGCAGAGGCCGATGTGTGGGAGATGGCGCGCCGTATTCTGGAAGAACGCCGCCGGCGCGAGACTGCCGGTGCGGTGCAGGCCGTGGAGGTATGTCTGGCGGCAGCCCGGGAAGAGGGGGATGAGCACACTGCCGCTCGCATGATGGCTATGCAGGAATTGTTGCAGACTGCTGAGAATGTGGCCACCGCGGCCCAGCGCTACAATACTTCCGTGTTCCGTCGTGCTGCGCTCATGGGCAGCAAGGTGCTTGCACTTATCGCGAAACTCTAAAAATTTTAAAATAGGATTTCTCAAATTACAGAAATATGAAAACAATAGCCATAACAGGAGTACTGGGATACAGCGGACGATATGTGGCGGCAGAGGCAACGCGGCGCGGATGGCGCGTGGTGGGGCTTACGGATTCTGCGGGGCTTCTTCCGAACCCGTCGGGGTATGAATTGCGGCCCATGCCCTGGAGCACGGGGGACGATGTTCTGGCCGGGGTGGATGTTCTGGTGAATACTTACTGGGTGCGCTTCAGTTACAAAGGGGCAGGGCATGCGCCCTTCAGCCATGGGCAGGCTGTTGAGAACACGAAGAAACTTTTTGCTGCAGCACGGCAGAGCGGGGTGGGGCGCGTGGTGCACACCAGTATCACCCAGCCGGATGCCGCGAGCGAACTGCCATATTTCCGCGGCAAGGCGGAGCTGGAGACCGCTTTACAGAGCAGTGGATTACCGCACAGCATCCTGCGACCGGCGATTCTGTTCGGGGATTCGGCAGAGGAAAGCATCCTGATTAACAATATGGCCTGGAGCCTGCGGCACCTGCCGGCAGTAGCCACCTTCGGGATGGGGAAATACCGCATGCAGCCGATTCATGCGCAGGATTTTGCAGAACTGGCCATGGACGAGGCTGAGGCGCAGGAACCACATCGTATTATCAACGCAGTGGGGGCTGAGATATACAGCTTCCGGGATATGTGGAAGCTTCTGGCCCGGGCTATGAAATTATGGCGCCCGGTGCTGCCGGTGCCGGCGGAGCTGGGGTACCAGACTACTCGTCTGCTGGGGCATCTGGTGGGGGATGTGATGCTGACCCGTGAGGAAATTGCCGGCCTGAGTCAGGACCGTCTGGCAGTGCCCGGCTCTACGGTCGGCACCCGCCGCCTGAGCGACTGGGTGCAGCAGCACGCCACTGAGCTGGGGTGCCGCTATGCCAGCGAACTGGGGCGTCGTCGCCAGGCTTTGCCGGACGGGCAGCCTTAATCGGCAGATTTTGAATCCTGCTTAATGTTCCGGCGTGAGCAGGATGACACAGGATTGCTGGGGGCGGGTCCAGCGTATCGGGAGACCGGCAGCCATGAGGGCATCGCTCCCCAGGGTGTGGCCGTGCAGCGGGCTGTGGTGGCCGGTGGCATCCGGGCCCAGCTCGGTGAGGGTGTAGCGCGTGGCGGGAGTCAGCCCGCGCAGGGGAATGCGGGTGCATTGATCTGTGTAGACGCGCTGCGTGGTGTAGGCCAGGAGAAGGGCCTGCCCCTCGTGTGTGTAGAGCAGGGCGCAATCCGGTCCCTCGTAGGGGGAGACCAGACGGTGCAGTTCGCCCAGCTGGGTGATGGGCCGCAGCTGGGCGGCCAGTTTCACGCGCTGCCGTATTTCTGCCATTTCCTCCGGGCTGAGGGTTCGCGGGTCGAGCTCCAGACCGAGCCTGCCGGCCAGCGCCACATCGAAGCGGAATTTGAGAGATGTTTCGCGGCCTGTGTAGCAGTTCGGGCTGGCTGTCACGTGGCACCCGATGGCATTGGCCGGGAAGAAGAAAGAGGCGGACCACTGCATGCGCAGGCGGTCGCAGGCATCCGTGTTATCCGAGAGCCAGAATTCCTCGTGAAATGCCGCTGCTCCGCAGTCGAGTCGCCCGCCGCCGGCGGAGCAGCACTGGAAGGTGACGTGGGGAAAATCCTGCCGCAGCCCGCGCATGAGGGTGTAGTAGCTGCTGATGTAGTCGAAGAACAGGTTGCCCTGCAGCTCCGGGGGCAGGTGGGTGGAGCCGGTGTCGGAAATCTTGCGGTTGCAATCCCACTTGATGTAGGAGATACCCGGGTTTTCACTGAGCACACGGCGCACGGGGCGGTCGATGCCGGTGGCGGGATTGGTGAGGTCGAGCACGAGCTGGTGGCGCTCCTCCCGCGGGGGGATGCCGGGCAGGCGAATTGCCCAGTCCGGGTGCTGGTCGTACAGATTGCTGCGGGGGCACACCATTTCCGGTTCCATCCACAGGCCGAAATCAATGCCGCAGCTGCGGGCGTGGTCGGTAAGGGTGCTGAGACCCTCCGGCAATTTGGCGGGGTTGGGTTCCCAGTCGCCCAGGGAGGAGGTGTCGTCATCCCGCTTGCCGAACCAGCCGTCATCCAGTACAAAGAGCTCCACGCCCAGGCTGGCGGTGCGCTGCAACATGTCGCGCAGGGCGGGCTCATGCACATCGAAATGCACGCCTTCCCAGCTGTTCAGCAGGGTGCGGCGGGTTTCCTGGCCGTGAGGGATGACATGGCGGCGCAGGTAGCGGTGCATGCTGCGGCTGGCGTGGGCGGCTCCGCTGTGGCTGTAGACCAGGATGGCTGCGGGCAGTTCGATGCTGCGACCACCGGCCAGCGTGTAGGGACTGTGGGCAAAATCATGCCCCATGCGCAGGTAGAGGTGGCCGTAGCTGCTGTGCTTGAAGCTCAGCTCATAGTTTCCGCTCCAGGCCAGGGCACCCAGCAGGCAGGGCGTGCCCTCCTCCTGCATGGGAGCTCCCAGGGAAAGCAGGAAGCCGGGCGTGCCTTCCTGGGCGGTCTTGATGCCGGTGCTGCTGCCCACGGAGAGCGTGTTGCCGCGGGCAATGCTCTGCTGCTGCAAGTAGTTTTCGCCGCTCCAGCCACCACGGAAGGTGCAGAGATGGTAGGATGCCGCCTGCAGGGGCAGGGCTGCAGAAGCTGCCTGCAGCAGGGTGATGCTGTCTGTGCCCCGGTTGCTGAGCCGGGTGGAAAAGGTGAAGGTATCTTCCTCCGGGTAGGCTGTAATCTGCAACTGTACCTCCAGCTCCGGGTGCAGCGGGTCTGAGAGCAGAAGGTCAGCTGTTTTTTCTGTGACGTTATGTTGCTGCAGGTGCAGGTCGCAGGCCTGGGTGCCATCTGCATAGCGCAGGTGCAGAGCGTATTCACCGGAGTGGTTGCCCCACTTGCCGCGGGAGTCGAAGTCAGTAGCTGCCAACGGCCATTCCATGGGCGGTGCCAGGAGGGCATCATCCGGACATGCAAGCTTCGGCCCCAGGTAGCAGAATTGCAGTTTGCCTTCCTCCGATACCCGCAGGGAAAGCTGGTTGCTCCTTGTGAAAAAATGAAATCTGACCGCCATAGTAATCAATTATTAATCATTAATCACTAATCAATAATCATTTATTCCATGGTTCTGGCCTGGCGGCGGGCTTTGCGCAGGCGTTCGCGCTCGTCAAATGCCTTCTTGCCTATGTCGGTGTTGCGGTCCAGGTCGCGGGCGGCTTCCAGAGCGGCAATAGCTTCCAGCAGTTTGGCCTCGGATGCCGGCGTGTGCGCACCCTTATACATGGTGGTGTATTCCTGCATGAGCAGGGGATAGAGACATAGGAATCCGAGCCGCTGCTTATCGGCCTGGGTGGCAAAGGGATGCTCCATGAGCGCGCGGCAGTTGCTCAGGCATTGCTGCAGGGACTCTCCTTCCAGCGGGGAAATGAGTGCCATGCGGGCAAACAGCAGGTATTGCTGCGCCTCGAAGTGCCGCTGGCGGGCTTTCTGGCTGCGATCCGGGGCTGTGGCGGCGGCGCGCGCGGCTGCCAGCGTGTTGGCGTTCAACCGGGGCAGGGGAACAGCGGCAAATGCCCCTTGTTCATCACTGATGACCAGGCTGGGCAGCTCCACCACCCCGGCGTTCAGCGCATTGGCCGAGTTGATGGCCGAGGCCATGGTGCCGGCGGCATCCTCCAGCACTACATAGCGGCATTCCGCCTGAGGCACGGCGGCCCGCAGGGGGGCCAGCTGCCTGACCATGGCACTGGTGCTGGTTCCCTGGCGGAAATAGATGGTGTACTCCTCCCCGCCGGAGGCAAGGCCGCAGCTGCAGAGCAGGATGGAGAGGAGTCGTTTCATTGCGTTATTCGGCGCGGCTGATGGTGATGCGCTTGAATCGGGATTCCGATTCCTCGGACTGTGTGACAATGCCGGGAATGGAGGCCAGGTCATTGTGCACCAGTCGGCGCTGGTAGGCATTCAGCTTCTCCATGAGCAGCGGCTTGCCGGTCTTGAGCACCCGCTCGGCGCGGGAACGAGCCCGTCGCAGCAGCTTTGCCTCAGCTCGGGCGCGATAGTTGTCGCAGTCGATGCGGATGCGCGGGGCATCGCTCCACTTTGCCTGCACCAGGCGGTTCACCATGTACTGCAGGTCATCCAGACGGTCGCCTTCGTCGCCAATGAGGAATCGGGCATCAGGGCTTTCAAGCAGCAGGGAGATGCCATCCTCATAGGGTTCGGTGGTCAGCGTGTAGGTGAATCCCAGCGGGGTGAGCAGGGAGGTAAGGGCCTCGGTGCCCAGTTGTGTGAGACGTTCCATATGTTGACAGAATTAGAGCGCAGGGGGTTACTCACTGCGGCCGAAGAGACGCAGCAGGGAGATGAAGAGGTTAATGAAATCGAGGTACAGTTCCAATGCTCCGAGAACGGCAGCCTTGCTCTTGATGGATTCATCATTGCTGAGTCCGATTTTCAGCAGGTTCTGCGTATCATATGCTGTGTAGAGGGAGAAAAGGACAACGCCTACACAGGAGATGGAGAAATCGAGCCAGCCGCTCTTCAGCCAGAAGATATTCACAACAATAGCTCCCAGAAAACCAATCAGCGTCATGAACAGGGCCCGGCGCCAGGGGCCCAGGTCGCGCTTGGTGACGAGACCATAGATGGACATGCTGCCGAACATGATGGCAGTGCAGCCAAATGCCTTGCCTACGGATTGCAGCCCATAGCAGACGAGCATGGGGCCGAACAGAAGCCCCTGGACACCGGCGAAGGTGAACAACAGCACGGTGAGGGCCCCGGCGGAGAGTAGCCTGGCGCAGAAGCTCATGATGAGCACGATGCCGATGGTGCCCAGACAGAGCATCAGGCAGTTTTCCTCAACCCAGAAACGTGAGCTGAGATCCTGTGCCGTGTAGGCGGCCACACCTGCGGTGAGCAGCATGCACGCAGCCATCCACATGTAAACTTTGTTGAGGAAGATTCTGGCGCGGGTCGCGCTGTCTACCTGCATGTCTTCTTCACTGGGTAAGTAGGAATCCTGATTCATGGCATTATTGTAGCGATAGATGCATGAGAAGTCAAGCCGCCAGTTCGGCGGCTTGCTGCCTGTTGACTGAAAGAATCTGCCTGGTGAAAGTATCAGGGTTCGGGGTTCCATCCCTCAGCCATCAGCTTGTCGTAAAGCTTTTTGGCCTCGTCCTTCATGTCGAGTGCGGCCATGCGTACGTAGCGTTCGGCCGTTCTGGGGTCGGCCTCCTGGTTGGTTCCGCCCTTGGCGGTGAGGTAGGCCAGATAGACATATGCCTGCTTCGGGCCGAGAGCAGCGGCCTCCTGGAGCAGCTTGCATGCAGCCTTTGTATCGGCCGGCAGCCCCAGACCTTCGTGCTGAGCATAGGCCAGGAAGAGGATAGCCTGCACAACGCCGGCATTGGCCGCCACGTTCAGGTAGTAGAGCCCCTTGCGGGCATCCTGCGGAATACCGAGACCACGAAGGAGCATGAGGCCGGCGGCTGTTCCGCAGGAGGGATTACCGCTTATCGCCCCGGTGTCGAAATGCTGGAATGCGCGTTCCTTATCCACGGGCATACCACACTGGCCGTGGAAGTTGGCACTGCCCAGCCAGAAACAGGCAGAGGCATTGCCCATCATGGCAGACAGCTTGATGAAGGCGCGGCCTGCGGTATCATTGTGCTCCACGCCGGCCTCCTTGAGTATGGGGCTTTCGGGGTCGCCGTCCGTCATTGCAGAGCCCATGGCGAACAGGGCATCTGCGCTATGCAGGCGCACGGCCTCCTTGAGCAGGGTGTAGCTATCCTTGGGGGCCTTCTTGGAGCTGAGAGCTGAAAGGGCGTAAAGGGCTTCGGCGTTGCCCTTCTCTGCCGCCTGCTGAAGCATGGCTACCTGCTCGGCGGCAGTCGGTGCCACGCCGGACAGATAGTAGATGACATGGTGATTGCCGCGCTTGATTTCAGCAGCTACTTCGGCGCGTTCGCGGTCTTCCCAGGTGCGGAGTCGGCCAGTCATCTGCAGCCACTTAAAGCGGGGAATCATGTTGCCGCTGCGGCAGGCTTCGAATATGTATTTGTCGGCGCCTTCCTCGTCCTGTTTGGTGCCGATACCCATCTTCATGCACATGCATACGTTGATTTTGGCGGCGTCGTAGCCGGCATCGGCAGCCTTGCGCACCAGGGAATAGGCTTCCTTAATTTCCGGGGACTGCATCTTGTCGCGGGCTACGCGGGTAAGCCGGCGGTCGCCCACAAACTGGCAGGCTGCGGCATTGCCTTCTGCAGCGGCTTTCTCCATCCAGGGCATGACGGCGAATTCGTCATTGGTGGTTTCCAGAATTTCCCGCAGGGCGAGACAGAAGTCGTAGGTGTTGTCCTTGAGTTGCTGGTCGAGGTGGCCGATGAATCGGGCATAGGCCTCCGGATGAGCAGAGGGAGAAGAATCAGCAGCGCGGGCGGCATCCGGTGTGAAGGTCAGTTCTGTCTTCTTAGGAGCCGGCATGGCGGTGGCCGGCCCGGGAAGGAATTGTTTTACTGCATCGGCAAAGGCCTGGTCGTCCACCACAGTCTGGGCGGTAACCGGAAGAACGGAAAGGGCAAGGATAGAAAGTGTGCGCTGCATGGTATTGGTTGTATTGTACATGACTCCCCCTGCAAGCGCAAGCGTGTTTTGCGTGCGCTGACAACCGCGGGGTCTGTTTCAGATTTGCTGATGACGTTCTGCATACTAGTCCCCAAATCGGACTTTGTTGTTCTCGAGGCTCGGGACTTTAGTCCCGAAAACCACGACGCTTAAATCGGGACTAAAGTCCCGTGCTCCGATGAAATAGCTCGCCAAAGTCTGCCTGGAGGATGGTGTATACAGTGTGACCACCACCACGCGTTACAATTCCGCAGCTCAGCCGCTCACCAGTGTGCAGAAGTAGCTCATTTCGCAGCTTTCGGGCACGATTGAGAGTAAATCTGTTTTTGTCAGCGAACGCGGCTTGACTTCTGTGCAGTGGACGGAGTATAGTGAGCATACGAAACGAGTGCAATACAGTACGGTACCCACCAGTTCTATCACCGCTGAAGTGGTGACGGTGGATGGCTTCGCGCTCTCGCGGAAGGACACGGCTGGTGTTGTGACCACCACGGTCTACTGCGATTGCTGCGACCAACCCGCCACCATCACAGATGCCCAGGGTAACACCACCTGCTATCGCTACGATGAACGCGGTCGCAAGGTGGCTGAGTGGGGGACGGCTGTGCAGCCTGTCACCTTCGTCTACGATGATGCGGGACGCCTGGTAAGCCTCACCACCTACCGCAACCCGGATGTTGTGCTCAGCACCGACCCGGGCGAGCTGACAGGGGACGTTACCACCTGGACCTACGACCCCGCCACCGGTCTGGAGCTTCGCAAGACCTATGCGGATAATACATCTGTGGTAAAAATCTACGATGCTCACAACCGCCTGGCGACGGAGACCAACGCCCGTGGCATGATGAAATGCCACACCTACGAGCAGGCGCGCGGACTCCTGCTGGGTACTACCTATTACCACGCCCCGCTGGATGGCGAGGAGCCGGTGGTGGATAGCCTTACCCCCGCCCGCAGTTACGCGTACAACCACCTCGGCCAGCTTACACAGGTGATGGATGCTGCCGGAGTGCGTACCCTGGCTTATAATTCCTATGGCGAGCAGGAGAGCGATTCCCTGGTGGTGGATGGCGATACCCACCTCATCACCGAAACGCGTGATGCACAGGGCCGCTCCACCGGCTATGTGTACAGTAAGAACGGTACCACCCAGCAGACCGTGACCACCGGCTACGGTGAAGATGGCCGCATTGCCACTGCCGGCTTCCTGCACGGCGGCGCTGAGAAGCAGTTCATCATCATGAAATTATACACGCTGAAGATTTTTGTTTGAAAGGATTGCCTGCTGATTGCAATGAAAGCATAAAGAGAGAAATAGATGCATATTATTTCTCTGCATGTTATACTTATAGAAATCCGAAAAAATGTTTATCTGAATACGTGATAAAGTCAATGCCCGCATATCCGAAGTGCGAGGGAGTAAATCTTAAGGATAAAGTGAAGGTTAGTATAGATCAATTTATGTTAAACGAAAAAGAGGATGAAAAAATCATTATACGCGATAATATATTCGATGCTGATTTGCTCCTGTGTGAGTACACACAACAAGCATCCTAGTATCATTCCGGGAATTCCGCATGGAGATATCCGCGAACAAGCGTTAAGAAATATCTTGTATAAAGGTATTACTAAACCCGATGAGAGGATAATGTACTTGACGAACCCTTACGCTGCTAGGAGGTATTCTGAAAAGACAGGATACTTGTTTGAACTATTGGCAGAAAGCGCCTACATAGAGGGTGATATGACATATTATAGTACTCAGCATGTTGTTCCTTATTTCCTTGATACGTTGGAAAAAATCATGAATGCTGAGAGTATATGTATTGATGATCTCAACAAGGCACTCATTCTATCTCTTGATTTATTAACTAACAACTTATCATTGTACTTAATTGAATTGGGGGCAGACCTGAATAATAAGGATGTAAGGAATGCGATTGATCATTATATTGAACATGCATATGATGATAGCATGTATCGTTTTTCCGTGGTTCTTAAAGAAAAAGTTCGAACATATAATAGAGAAATTCACCACATGGATGTAAGCTCTGCATAAGGGCTTACATCCAGCCGACATATATGATGTTGCTATTTTATTTCATTTTAGCCATGATGCAGGCAAACGAGATTCAAGATTGGCAGTCTGTGCGGAGGGCCTTATATCCGGAATGGACTTATGAAAAGAATCTGTTGAGACAAGGGTTCCTGACGCCACCCTGCGACAGTAAGGAACATTCTATGAATTTATGCCAATTTAATTCATATGGGAAAGATAATATGATGAATCTTGAATTAGATTTGAATGCGCGTAGCCCAATACCAGCTCCATCAAGAGAAAATCTCGTAAAGTATCAACCTCGAACATGGATGGTAGATGCACAGGAACAAGGCCGCGCAGATGTTCTTGAATTCTTATTACGTAATGGCCTGTTTTTACCAGCCTATTGCCCGACACTTGATGAGAGAGATTCAGAGCTGGCAAAGGAGCTATGTGCACATTCCCGAAGCCAATTTGTAGCTCTTTACCTGCTATATGAACCTATAGATGAAACAAAAAAAATCAGGATGGTATGGAAATCTATACTTAAGATAGATTTGCATCCAATTAAAACCTGTGTTTTCTACTGCACATACATATACAACAGGTTAAAATCAGGTCTGCCTATGATGCCAGAGTACGATAAATATCAAGGTCTTGACATGCCCTTTTATGTATACTAGTATGTCGTCGCAATTACCTATATTTTTTAGAATCCTAGATGTGGAGTCATGATTAGAATTGAATCTGATTATGTATAATGTTTAAGATTAATGAAGAATATAGGGGAGGTGTGCGTATATGAAGTACGTAAAGCGTACCGTAAGGGTCGAAAAAAAGGAAAAGAAAGATTTTTTTTGATCGATTTGTGTTTCGCCCCGATTGAGACAACGCGAAGCTGCCGTTCTTTAATATCGTCAGCAGGTTTTGGTGAATCTACCTGCCAGCAAATATGCAGCAGCCCCCCAATCTCGCGACCGCGTAGGCGGGCGTACTAGTATGCGCCCCTGCGGCCGCGAAGGTTAAATCAGCCCCACGGCAATTTCATCGGCCACGAGCCGGCCGGCGCGTGTGAGGATGAGCCGGCCATCTGCGGCGAGTGTGGCGAGCTGCTCGCTCTGGAGCATGGTGACAAAGGCTGTATCCTGCGGGCGGAGCATGTGGGCAGGCAGGCCTTCATCTGTGCGGAGAAGCAGCCCCAGCAATTCGGTGCGGCGGGTGGCGGGGGC
>JAZQVE010000074.1:0-2758 GCA_045631705.1 Akkermansia sp.
CGTGGCGTTACCGCGCGTGGCAATGAACCAGGCCTGCCGGGCGCGGTCAATGCCGCGGTATACATTGCCGAAGGTAATCTGCGGGTCATCCCCCACCCCCACCATGCGGGAACAGGGGAAGAAATGCCCGTCTACCGAGACAGCAATCTCCTGCTCGCCAATGGTGCAATGCATGCATGCTTCGTCCGGATTGCGGAAGGCGCTCCTGATCTTGCCCTCCACATTCTCCTCGCGTACCGGCCTGCCCGCGCGGTAGGATGCCAGCATCATTTCCTGAAAGGCATCCAGCTGACGGCACAGGGAATCAAACTGCGAATCGCTCCATGCGCTCCAGTAGTCAAAATTCAGCCCCACCACCCCTTGGTAATGCTCGTGCAGCCACTGCACCCCCTCGCACAGCAAATGGTGGTTTGCGGGATTCACCACGCAGATAACCCGGCTGCGCAGCGTGGGAAACTCCTGCATGAGCGCCAATGCCGCAGCCGCGGCTGCGTGGCTTCCCTGCCCGTCGGCATAGCAGCGGTTTACGTTATGCATCTCCGGCGAACCATCCACCGACAGCCCCACCAGGAAATCCCGCTCCGCCATCCAGGCCAGACGCTCGCGGTTCAGCAAAGTGCCATTGGTGGTGATTCCATAGCGCACCGCCACGCCCAGCTCCGCAGCGCGGCGTTCCATGTACGCATGGCAATGGCGCAGCAAATCCCACTCCAGCAGCGGCTCACCACCAAAAAAGCTCACATCCACCCCGCGGCCGGTGCGCAACGCTTCCGCCAGCCCGGTCTCCATGCCCAGCTCGGCCACCTCGCGGGTCATGGCATGCGCATACTTGCGCCCGGCGTAGCAATAAGCGCAACGCAGGGTGCAATCATGCGTGAGGCACAGGGTCAGCTGCAGCGTATCTCTCACCGCGAGGCTCGTTTCTTACCCGGCAGGGGTTGCTGTCGCACCCCCGGCATCATCTGCTTCATTCTTCCCCCCAGGCGCTGCGGGCGGGTGTTTTCCCTCTCCTCCTGCGGTTTCACCACAGGTTCTTCAGGCTGCACACCAGGCGGCGGCAGGGGAACGCCGCCCAAGCGCTGCTGTTGCTGCTGCTGGCAGGCAGCCAGCACCACAGCAGCGGCCATGGGGTACAGGAGTTTTCTCTTCCGGGTAGCAGGGTTGATTTTCATGGACGCAATACGGCTTATTTATCTGCCTTGACCGGGGCATCGCCCTTGGCAGGCTCACCCATAATAACGACCCTAAGGACCTGCAGCAGGACCGCCGGCGCATCCATAACAACGCCGCTAAGGGCCTGCGGGGGCTCCCCTTCCAGGCGCTGCTGCTGTTGCTGCTGCTCGCAGCTGGAAAGCACGGCGCTACCCACCACGGCAGCGGCTGCCAGCGGGTAAACAAGCTTCTTCTTCTGATTTGCAGGTTTGATATCCATGCGTTTATACTACCATACCGCACGCACCGCTGCAAGAGCAAAGACAAAACCGCGCACCGGGAAAATCCCGGCACGCGGCCACTGCTTACATTGACGTTATTACCGACTCAAACTTCCTTATTTACCCAGAGCGGCGGCCCAGGTCTCAGCCTTGAAACCAGGAATCACTTTGCCGTCCTCAGTCACCAGAATCGGGCGCTTCACCAGCAGACCATCAGAGGCCAGCAGGGCCAGCTGCTCGTCATCGCTCATGCTCTTGAGCTTCTCGGAAAGATTCATCTCGCGGTACTTCACCCCGCAGGTGTTGAAAAACTTCTTCAGCGGAAGCCCACTGGCCTGCCACCACGTGCGCAGCTCCTCTGCTGTAGGCTGCTGCTCCGCTATGTGGCGGTCGGCAAACTCCACCCCCTGCCCCGCAAGCCAGGTCTTGGCCTTCTTGCATGTTGTGCACTTCGGATATTCGATGAATGTCGTGTTCATGTACGTAATTTAGAATAATTCTAATCTTATTGCAAGCAAAAAAGTAGGAATTGACAAATTTTTTCTTCTTCTGAGGGTAAATCAAGCGAAAATAAAGGCGTTCAGCCCTATCTAAGCACCATATTCAATCCCGCAAATAAATCATCGACAAGTGCTCGAAGCTATGATAGGCTGACAATAGCATGATCGACCATAAAGAAAGCCCAGATTCATCCGGACAGATGGAAGAAGACATCTGGGGATTTCTGTACTTTCATTGGAGCGGGCATATCATCTTTTTCAGTGGAACCTTCCTGGCGGCTTATCTGACCGGCAACCATCTCTTCACCGCATGCGCTATCCTGCCATTCATCGTGCATGGCCTGCTTCTGGCGCTTGTAGATATCACCCAGGTCTGCCGGCATTACAGCGAAGAGCGCCGGCATATCCCCCTGTACGCGGCGCAGTACGGCCTGTACCTGTTCTTCTCCGGAGGCCTCATTGCCGGCTGGCTGGCAAGTTACACCACGGGGCAGCACCTGTACACGGCCATGGGTATGCTCAACTATGCCATAAGCCCGTTATTCTTCTGGCTATACGACATTGTAAGGAAGAAAGGCCGGAAATAATGCCTCGCAGAAGCTGAAACGAGACAAATTTTTATAAAAAAGCGGCAAAAACCGTGATATTTTTCTTGCCAGACAGAAAAACGCGTGTATAATCTTCGCACCATGACCCGCAAAGGTGGTATCAACAAGACACGTAAGGCCGTGGCCAAGCGTTTCAAGGTGACCGGCACGGGCAAGGTTCTGCGTCGCAAGCAGGGTAAGCGTCACATTCTCCAGAAGAAGTCCAGCAAGCGCAAGC
>JAZQVE010000075.1:0-27676 GCA_045631705.1 Akkermansia sp.
TCCGCCCCACAAAGTTATGGCAAAGAAAAGCTGGATTGAAAGAAACAAGAAGAAGGCAGCTGTCGCGGCTCGTTATGCAGACCTCCGCGCCAAGCTGAAGGCTGAAGGCGACTACATCGGTCTTACGATGCTGCCGCGCAACGCTTCCCCCGTGCGTCTCGTGAACCGTTGCGAGCTCACTGGTCGTCGTCACGCTTTCCTGCGCCGCTTCCATCTTTCCCGTATCGCTTTCCGCGAACTGGCCAACGCCGGCATGATTCCCGGTGTGACCAAGTCCAGCTGGTAAGTCCAGATATAGACTTGACAATTTTTCTACGCGGGCTATCCTATACGGACTAGCCCGCGTTGCTTTATTACCAGATGCCCATCTACGAATACATATCAGAGAATCCGGAAGACCCAGAGCGATCTTGCCGCATGTGCCGGAAAGGCTTTGAATTGATGCGACCGGCAGACCGCGCCCCGCTTACGCACTGCATGTACTGCAAGAACCCGGTGCGCAAGAAAATCGGCAACGTGAATGTACCTAAAATTACCGCCCCGCTTTCCATCAGCGATGCGAAGAAGGCCGGCTTCACCGTGATGCAGAAGCGCGATGAAGGCGTGTACGAAAAACTTTAATACCCGGACCGTATGCAATTCTTTCTTACCCCTGAGGAAATCGCGCAGCTGGAGTGGACCTACCCCAGCGCAGGCGAAATTGTGCTCTTCATCGTCGGCATCAGCTTCTTCCTGTTTCTGAATGCCTTTTTCGTGGCAAATGAATTTGCGTGCGCCCGCGTGCGCGAAAGCCAGCTGGTGGAGGATGCGGATGACACCAGAGCCCAGGCGCTGCGCCGCCGCACCGCCCGGCACATCGTGCGCCATCTGGACACCTACCTTT
The DNA here is from genome assembly GCA_045631705.1 of Akkermansia sp. Lineage (GTDB taxonomy): Bacteria > Verrucomicrobiota > Verrucomicrobiia > Verrucomicrobiales > Akkermansiaceae > Akkermansia. Next base: position 884 of record JAZQVE010000075.1, read on the forward strand.
CCGCAAACCAGGTAGGTATCACCTTTGCCTCTCTGGCGCTGGGTGCCATGGGCGAGCCCTTCATTGCCAGCCTCATCGAGAGCCCGCTGAGCTACTACCTGCACCTGACTCCTACGGTGGTGCACGTCATCTCCTACACCCTGTCCTATGCCATCTTCACCTTTGCGCACGTGGTGCTGGGTGAGCTGGTGCCCAAGAGTCTGGCCATCCGCAAGCCGCTGGAAATAGCCCTGGGCACGGCAGTCTCCATGCACCGCTTTGCCAAGTACACAAAGTGGATTATCCTGCTGTTCAACAACACGGCCAACGCCATAGCCCATCGCGTGTTCGGCGTGGATCCGCACTACGAGCCGAATGAATCCCACAGCGCCGAGGAAATCGCCCTCATCGTGGAGGCCAGTGGCCGCAGCAAAGAAGTGACGGAAACGGAGGCCGAGATTTCCATGAACGCCCTGGAGCTGAATGACCGCTCCGTGCGCGATATTCTGGTGCCGCGCAGCCGCGTGGAGGTGCTGGACATCAACAAGAGTTTCGAGGACCTGCTGGAGCAGGTGCTCACCAGCCGCCACAGCCGCTTTGCCCTGGTTTCCGGCCATCTGGACCACGCCAAGGGCTGGGTGCATGTGAAGGATATCCTCAAAATGGTGCACAGCGGCACCCGCGATATCATGGTCGAGCGCCGCGAGCTCAAGGTGGTGCCCGAAACCATGAAGCTGGACACCCTGCTGGACTTTTTCTCCCGCGAGCACACGCACTTTGCCCTTGTGGTCGATGAATATGGCGAAGCACAGGGACTGGTATACCTGGACGATGTGCTGGAGGAGATTGTGGGCAACGATATTCAGGACGAATTCGAGACCGAGGCAGCCCGCACCTTCTTCAAGGTGGGCGAAGGGCAATTCATTGCCAGCGGCTCCATTGCCCTGTTCGACCTGGAGGAAGAGCTGCCCGAACTGGGCGAAATCGAGAAGGACAACGGCATTTCCACCCTCAGCGGCTATATCACCGACCAGCTGGGGCACCTGCCCGAATGCAATGAACAGATCCGCCTCCGCGATTATCTTATCACCGTCATCGGCACCGATGGCCGCCGCGTGACCCAGGCCCGCCTGGAGCGCGCTCCGCTCACCAGCGAGGAAGATGACCTCGACCTTGACGATTAACCCCCATTACACACCGCTATGCATATCTACGAAACACTTTCCCTGGCCCCCACCGGCTTCATCATGGGCATGGTGCTCATGCTGCTGAGCCTGTATGTCCTGCTCTGCCCGGAGAAATTCCGCAGCCAGCTCACCAGCGTGCATGCCAAAAGCAGCGCCGGCACCGTGCTGCTCGGCATTGATTTCCTGTGGGTGGCGCTCCTGCTCTTCAAGGCGGATTGGAACCCGCTCTGCATGCCGCTGTTTGAGTTTGAAAGCTTCCGCGGGCTCCTGCTCATTCTCTGCCCGGTTATCTGGTTCGTGATGAGCAGCATGGCCAAAGAGCAGCTATTTGCCCGCGCGCTGGGCTTCTTCCTGCTGCTCATGGCCATTGTGCCCATGAGCGCCGCCTTCCTCAAGGACCCGCACTCCCGCATCCTCATCCCCCTGTGGTGGTACCCGGTGCTCACCGTAGCCATGTTCTGGGTGGGCAAGCCCTACCTCTTCCGCGACTGGATGAACTGGCTGGGGCAGCGTCCGCGCCTCATCTCCGGCATTGCTGTGTTCAACTTCATCTACGGCCTGAGCATCTGCACCTGCGCCGGCCTGTTCTGGTAAAACCCATCCTGCTATGATTTCTCTTTATTCCGCTGATTACGTAGTCACCCAGAATGACGCACGCGACATTCTGGAAAACGCCGCCGTGGCCGTGGAGGACGGCAGAATCCTCTCCGTAGGCCATACCGACCTGCTCGAAATCCTGTTCCCGGATGCCCGCCGCGTGGAGCTGGGCAAGGCGGTCATCATGCCCGGCCTTATCAATGCCCACACGCATGTCTCCATGAGCCTGCTGCGCGGCTATTCGGATGACAAGGCGCTCATGGACTGGCTTACGCAGGATATTTTCCCTGCCGAAGCACGCCTCACCCCCGAACTGGTGGGGCTGGGCGCCATGTTCTCCCTGGCGGAAATGATTCGCACCGGTACCACCGCCTTCTACGACATGTACATGCACCAGCGCAGCGTGTTCCGCGCCGCAGACAAGCTGGGCATGCGCGCCGTCATGGGCGAGAGTGTCACGCAGTTCTTCCCCTCCCTCACCTGCAAGGATGCCGAGGCCTATTTTGACCTGGTGCGCGCCCAGGCAGAGGAATGGAAAGGGCACCCGCGCATCCGCCAGGCAGTGCTGCCGCATGCGCCCTACACCACCAATGCCGACCTGCTCACCAAATGCCGCGCCCTAGCAGATGAGACAGGCTCCCTCTTCGGTATGCACCTGGCCGAAACCGAAACCGAAACCCAGACCTGCCTGCAGAACTTCGGCATGCGCCCCATTCCGTACTGCGAGAGCCTGGGGCTGCTCCAGCCGGACAGCACCTTCTTCCACGTGGTGCATGCCGATGAGCGCGATATGGAATTGCTGGCCGAAGGCCGCTGCGCCGTGGTGCACAACCCCGCCAGCAACATGAAGCTGGCCAGCGGTGCAGCCCCCATCGGCGCCATGCAGCGCTACCGCATCCCCGTGGCACTGGGCACTGACGGCCCCGCCAGCAACAACGCCCAGAACATGGTGCGCGAGATGTACATGGCAAGCCTCCTCCAGAAGGTCACCCACCTCGATTCCACCGCCTGCCCCGCCCAGATGGCGCTCGACATGGCCACCCGCGGCGGCTCCGATGCCCTGCACGAACCGCTCATCGGCACCCTGGAGCCCGGCATGAAGGCCGATTTCATTGCCCTGGACCTCACCACGCCCAACATGCAGCCCGTGCACAACATCGTGTCCAACATCGTATACGCTGCCACCGGCCTGGAAAACAGGCTCACCGTGGTCGATGGCCAGGAACTCTACCGCGACGGCAAGTTCCTCACCTGCGATTATGAAGCCCTCTGCGCAGAGCTGAAGGCCATTCACGGCTGGCAGAAACAGAACTGAGGTGAAGCACACAGCACTGGAGGACCTGAGCTGGGCGGCCATCGACTTTGAATCCGCCGGCACCGCACCGGGCGAGACCGACTGCCCGGTGCAGATTGGTATTGTGCGCGTGGAGGGGCTTTTCTCCGAAGCTCCCCGCCTGTTCACCAGCTACATTGCCTGCAACCGCCCGGTACGCTGGAGCGCCGCCAGGGTGCACGGCATCACCACCGGGATGCTGCACGATGCCCCGCCCTACGCCTCGCTCTGGCCACAAATCCGGGAGCTGCTGCGCGGGGCCGTGGTGCTGGGGCACAACCCCGCCACGGAAAAACGCTTCCTGCGCAGCTTCCCCGGCCACGGTTTCGGCCCCTGGGTGGATACCCTGGCCCTGGCCCGCCAGGCTGCCCCGGATCTGCCGGAGCATTCCCTCTCCTGCGTGTGCGAGGCCCTCGGCATCACCGATACGGTCACCACCCTGGTGAATGACGAGGCCCACGTCCGCTGGCATGATGCGCTCTACGATGCAGCCGCCTCTCTCCAACTGCTCCGCACCCTGGTCAGCGCCCTCGGCATGCACCGCGCCACTCTGCAGGACATCGCTTTCGCTGTAAGCGAAAGCTGAAAAAAAATGATTAATGATTAATTAAAATTCAGGCGGGCCACAGGCCCGCAGAATTCTCTAATAGTCAATCGTCAATAGTCAATCTCCTTCACTCCCACACCTGGGTGGTTCGGGCGGCGAGTTTCTGGTCCAGGCTCAGCAGCTCATCAATGCGGGAGCCGCAGAGGGTCATGATATCCACAATCTCCTCCACCTGCAGCTCTTCCTCCACCTGCTCCCTCACATAATCGAACAGGAGACACTGCGTGGCGTATTCCTTCTGCTCGCGGCAGAGGGTAAGCAGCTCGTGAATCGAGGCCGTGATGCGGCGCTCATGCTCCAGAGCCATGCGGAACAAGTCCAGCGGCGTCTCCCACGTGTACACCGGTGCGGCCACACTGGGAATCACCACCTTGGCCCGGCGGTTTTCCAGGTGCGAGACAAAGCGCAGCGCATGGCCGCATTCCTCGCGGTATTGTTCGCGCATCCAGTGCCCCATGCCCGGCAGACCATACTGCCGCAGGTTCCCGGAAAAGGCCAGGTAAAGAAAGGCAGATTCAAATTCCAGCTGTATCTGCCTATTGACAGCATCAACAATTATCGGGTTCATGCCCGCATCATACCACCGGGCATGCGGGAATGGTATCACTGTTAGCCCAACGGTTAATCCGTGCACATGCGCGGCTCCGTGCGGGCGCGGAGCAATGCAGTGCCATCAGTCGGGCGGACCAGAATACCGTGTACGCGGGAGAAGATGACCTCTTCCACCTGTTCGGGCACAAATTCCGCGGTCATGCACTGCTGGGAACCGGCGGCATCCGCATATGCATAGCTCACCTGGTGCGGCTGGGCGCAGGCATCGTGGCGGAAGGTGAAGCTCTCTGCACTGCCGCGCAATCCCTTGCCCACAGATACATAATTCACCGGTCCCCGGTATTCCACATACGCAGACGGCTTGCTGCCCATGATGAAGTAATCCTGCTGGCGCAGAATACCCACATCTGCCCCCTGAACCGAGGAATCCGCGGTAAACGCCACCTGCACCTGGGTGACACAGGAGGCGAGGAGAAAGGGAAGCAGAAGAACAGGCAGATATTTCATGCCAGCATTCTACGGAGAAGATTATGACCTGTCAAGCCGCGAGAGCTGCAGTATTTTCCAGCGCGTTGACAGGGAGCAGACTTGCACACACCGGCCCGGCGTGGCAGACTGTCATGGTATGATTCGGCAGCAGAAACAATTTTCCCGGGTGCTCCTCTGCGTGGCACTCTCTCTGCTGCTGCATGTGATTCTGGGCGTTCTCCTACTGCTGATTCCGCCACAGGAGAAAATGAAGCGCCCCGCTACACCACGCAAATCCCGGGCGGTCCGGGTGATTCGCACACCTGCACGCAAAAAGGCGGATGAGCAGAAGAAGCAACAGGCAGAGCAGGCGCAGAAACCCAGTGAGCCGCAAAAGGAAAAGCCCTTTGCCAAGACCAGCGCCGACACACCGCAGGCCCTGCCCGACCAGCCGGATTACGAAGGCAAGCGCAATACCCGCGCCGCCAGCGCCCCGGATGCCGGCCACCGCAGCTCCGACGCCCCAGCCCCCGCCCAGAATGGCGAGGAGAAAGAAGAACTGGTGACCTTTGACCAGGATCGGCAGGAGGGCGACCTGGAACACGAAGGCAGGAAATCCACCACGGCACCGGCTCCGCCTGCAGCCCCCCAGCCACCTGCGCCCCCTGCTCCGCCGGCACCACCCGCAGAAGCCCCGGCAGAAGGCAGTCCAGACGGCTCCGATGCACCGGATGCCAGGGGCAAGGATGCCGAGGACACCGTCATCGACGCCACAAAATCCCTCACTCTCACCGATGACCTGAGCGGGCAGCTCCGCCTGCAGCAGGATAAGCCCCCCACCGTCCCCACGGAGCTGGAGCAGCACGCCTCGCCCCTGGGCATACCCGGTGGCACAGGGAAAGCCAGACATTCCCGCACAAAACCACAGGTATTCTACGACCCCAGCCTGGCCCGCCAGCCCCAGAAAGCCGGATTCCGCACCTACGAACGCCGCAGCCGCAGCAATGGCCAATTCATCCTGGGGCGCGGGGCCGCGCTCAATGTAGCCTCCACACCCCGCGGCATGTACGAAGCCCTGGTGTACCGCCGCGTGGCACATTTCTGGTACATTGCCTGCGATGAACACCGTGGCGACATCATCCCCGGGAAAATAACCATCAGCCTGCGCATCAACAAGCGCGGTCAGATAGACAGCATGGCGCTCATCCGCCGAAGCGGAGCCAGCATCAGCCAGCAATCCTTCACCTTCAAAGCCATCCGCAAAGCCAGCCTGCCCCCCATGCCGCAGGAGGTTCAGGCCGATGTCATCGGCGAGCTTATGGAGCTCATCTTCGAATTCAACTTTGACTAATTAATCCACAGAATCATTATGCTCAATACCATAGACCAATTCTTCGCCGCCTGCCACCCCTTCGGTTACCCGCTGCTGGCCTGCTCCGTCATCATGCTGGCAGCCATCCTCTACCACCTGCTCTTCACCCGCCGCCACAAATGCCTGGAGCAGCTCGAAGCCGCAGCGGCAGGCAGCATCCCCGCCGAGGCCGTGGCGCGCACCTTCCCGCAGGATGAGCTCGCCCAGGTGCTGAGCCTCATCTGCGCCCAGCCTGCAGCCCCCGCCCTGGAACAGCAGGTGGAAGCCCGCCTCCGCTGCATCATCGCCCGCCAGCGCGCCGGGCTCGCCACCATCAGCATCATCACTACCATCGCCCCCATGCTCGGCATCCTCGGCACCGCCTGGGGTCTGGTGGATATCTTCGGCGTGTTCGGCAGCCCCGAAGCCCAGGACGGCATTGCCCTCGGCATCTCCAAAGCACTCTACACCACCATCTTCGGCCTGGCTATCGCCGTGCCGGGCACCATCGCCCTGAGCTGCTTCGAGCGTGCGCTGGAGCGCCGTGCCGCCCGCATCAACCAGTGCTTCACCGACCTGCTCGCCCACCGCAACGCCTGATTCACCGGCCATGAAACTCTACGAACGCAAATTCGGGCAGCAGGGCATCCCCATCGTGCCCATGCTCGATATCCTCACCATCCTGCTCATTTTCTTCATCGTGCACACCGAGTTCAAGCGCCAGGTCAGCGTGCTGAAGCTCGATGTGCCCCAGACCCACCACCTGGCCGGCACCCAGGGTGACCGCAACAGCATCCTGCTGGAGGTGGCAGATGACGGCAGCATCGCCTTCAATGGCAGGCTCATCCCCGCCGGCCAGCTGGTGGAAGATGTGCGCAGGCTCCTCAGCCAGAACCCCAGTGCCAGCATCCAGGTCTCCGCGGCTGGCGGGGCCTCCATGGCCCGTTTCATCGAGGTGCTCGATACCCTCACCGCCGCCGGGCTCGATGCAGAGCAGGTTCCCGTGCGCATTGAGTATTCCCCTGCCCCATAAGGGAGAAAACTCGCCGCACAAAAACGCCGGAGCCCGCATTCTTCCTGCCTTTCCGGCTTGACTCAGCATCCTGTTTTGATATAGTGGAAAGGTTGCAGAAAGTTATTCTGCAACCTTCCACTTTCCCCCCTTTTTTTTCAGGACAATGAAACTCCATCTGAATCTTTCCCTCCGCCGAGCTCTCCTCACCGCCATGGCTGCAGTTGCCACGTTTGCTTCTTCTGCAACAGCAGGCCTGGTGGATGCGCGATATGATTTGCAGTATTACCTGGACTTCGGTTACAACATGGGCTTATTCCGCCCGGGTGCCACCAATATTACCGTGCAGTTCAAGGATGGAACCTCAGTCAGCAATGCAACCATTCCGCTGATGCCGAATCTGGACAGCTATGCAACCCGTGCCGAATATGCAGGTTCATTCGGTGGCGGCGCGGGGCTTATTTCTCCGCAATACGTTGCCAGTGCGGCTCACTGTAAGGAAGGTAATGTGTATTTCATTACCCGGAGCAACGATTATAGCGCAGCATATTCATCGACTGGCTATAAAAGTCAGGCCGGAGTAGGCTCCAGCGATTGGAGCATCCAACGTCTCAATAAAATTGTCACAGAAGTAGCATACACGCCCTACGGCAGCGACGATTTCATGCGTAACAGCATGAAGCTGAACGAAACCTGGCTGTACCGCACCGGCCAGGGTGACCCGAAGGATACCAATGGCGGTATTACAACGGGACGTACGCCGCTGGGCGGTTTGAGCAACCTCTCCACTCTTAACCAGAATGGCACAGGAACCTGGGTATACCGAGTTTTCAACCGGGAGTTTGATACGGCGAATGATACACGCCCCCCGCTGGAAATCAGCATGACATCGGGTGATAGCGGCAGCCCCTTATATGCCTGGGATGATGCCAATAATCAATTTGTACATGTCGGCTTCTGCTCCGGCGGTAACAGTTTCTCGGGCTACACGGGAGATATCTACATCTGCCACAATCCAACGGCCTACGATAACTTCATTGATTCCTACGAAGTCAAGGTAAACAGTTTCACTGGTACGGAAATGATTCTCTGGGGTGCTCAGGATGCCGCCACTGGTAAAGGTATGCTTACCCAGGGTAGCCAGAGTGTGGAATACACCGGCGCCGGCAGTGGCAATACTGTCAAGGACCATCTCGGCCTTACCTTCTCCACCGCTGACTCTGTCAATACCCAGACTATCGAATTACAGGACAGCGTGAATATGGGTGCCGGCGCCATGACCTTCAATGAAGGCAGCTGGAAACTCACAGAGAAAGATGCGGCCTCCACTTTCAACAGCGCTGGTTTCGTTGTCAACGGCGGCGCCAATTTAACGCTGGAGCTGACTGCCTCTGCAAATGAGGAATGGCGCAAGGTGGGTGAAGGTATCATGACCATTGCCGGCAGCGGCAATAATGAGGCTGTTCTGCGCGTGGGCGGTGGCAACACCGTATACAATGTCGTCCGGGATGACGACGGCAATATCATCGGATGCACGCTGGGCAATCTGGGCGAAACCCGCCTTGACCGTGATGGCGGCTATGCGGCCTCGTCCATTCGTCTGGAGGCTGGTGTGGCCAGCATTGTGCTCATGCGCGACGGTCAGTTCAAGACCAATTCCGTAGCTGGCGACACCTTCACCTTCGGTAATGCCGGTGGTCTGCTGAATCTGAATGGCCATGACCTCACCTGGGGCGTTATCAATCAGGATGGCTCCGGCAAGGGCGCCCGCATTGGCAACATGACCACACAGGATGGAGTCACCCCGAACAAGACTTCCACTTTCACCTATACCGGCACCGGCACCTTTGACGGCTGCTTCATGGATGAAGGCGCGGACAGTGCAGCCAAGCTGGCGGTGGTCTATAACAATACAGCCCAGGATGCCACCTGGACGCTGACCGGCAACCACGACATTGCCGGCGGCTACACCGTGAAAGCCGGCACGCTGGTGCTGCAGGGCACCCCCACGCCGCACTCCTACTACAATGTCCCCGATGACTGGGATTCTGCAAGCATGCAGGGTTCTGATGTAACCGTGAAAAGCGGAGCCGCTTTCCAGCTTTCGCACCATGCCTTGCTGGAGGGGGATGTCATTGTGGAGGGCAACGGTTCCTTCATCATGAACCAGGCGGTGAATGCCGATTATGAGTCCTTTTCCGGCGGCTCCAAAATCAACATGGCAGGTAAAGAATACCCCACGCTGGTTGGTGATGTACGACTCAATGGTAATTCGTCTACCATGACGGCCAATGTGCAGTCCTCTGCCATTACGAAGATTGACGGCAGCATTCGCATGGAGAACTATGACTGGGATGCTACTCCCACCCTGCAGTTCGTCAAGGAAGGTAATGGTATCCTGGCTGTATCCGGCAATGTTGGCGTGCCTGTGGTTGAAATTCGGGGTGGCGGTCTGGTGATTGAGCAGGCCAATGCCCAGGATTGGCACACATGGACCATTGGCAAAGAAGGCTTCCTTGCCGCTGTTGGTGTAGATCATTCGGTTGCGCTGGATTTTTACATTAATAAAACATCAGATGGTGTTTTTGCTCTGACCTATGACCAGACTTCCGCATTGAATCTTGCCAATAAACAGAATCTCTATATCGGCGCCTGGGGTGAGGTACACTATGGCAGCGCCAACGCTTCCTTGTCCGCTAATAATGAAGGAAACTGGCTTCTGGGTGGCGGCACGGGTACGCTTATCGTTGATTTCTTGCTGACGGGTGACAGTGACCTGATTGTCGGCAACGAATGGTCCAGCGGCACGGTGCATCTCACCAATGTCAATAACCAGATTGGCGGTGATATCATCATCAAGGGCACGGGAAACAGACTTACCTATACCGACCGGGCTGCACTTGGTGGTGCCGGCATATTGTTGACATACGGTAATTCCCTGATGTTGGATGACACGTCTCTGCTGGAAGCAATCAAGCCCGGCGCAGAAGGCACGATTGCGCTTAGAGCAAGAGATGGCGAGCAGTTTAATCTGGATTTAAGTTCCGATGAGCGCGCATCCCTTTCCGTAGGTGCTGATGGGGATTACACCTACACAGGCAACCTCACCGTCAAAGATACATACCGCTTCGGCGGCAGTGGTAATCTTACACTGGATACAGAACTGAACGGCAGCAAGGCGGTGAAGATTGATGGCCAGGGAACTACCGGAAGCAGTGTGACTTTTGCCCGCGAAGATGCCTACACCGGGAGCATTACTGCAGGAGGCGGCCTGAATCTTTCCACTCCCAACAGCCGCGGTGATATCGGCATTCACGTAGGCCATGGAGAGGCATTGTCCAGCGTTGCCTCCATAGAGCTTCAACAGGGTGCAACCCTGTATATGGACGGCCAGAGTATGGAGGTGCGGAACCTTTCGGCTCAGTCTGGCTCTACTATTACCAACAATGGGGAAAATGCTGCCCTGCTGGTGTTGAACGTCAGCGAGGGAGAATCCACCTCCATTGCCGATGGGGTTCTTCATGACCAGCAGAACACTGCGGCTCTTCACATTGTTAAATCCGGCACCGGCACACTGACCATGGGAACGAATGCCTCCTGGGCTGGCGGCATGACTATTTCTCAGGGTACGGTAGTAGCAGCGCTGTCCGGCACGGCCTACATTAATGCAGCAGGCGGCATCGGTAACGCCGCATCCGTTATTACTCTGGAAAAAGAAGGCACACTGCAGCTTGCTATCGGAAAGACCTGCGGTGAGGACAGAGGCAAGCTGGGAAGTACGCTTCTGCCACAGACTGTGCTTGGTACAGGCACCATCGTGATGTCTTCCGGCGGCGAAGTATTGTTCTCCAATCAGTCAAAATCTTTTGACGGCACGATTCAATTGAAGGGCAACACGCGCCTTTACGTTGGCGATCTTCGCGGCGATATCGGTTACGATCCCATTAGCAATTTGAAAGCACTTGCTGGTTCCACCATTGTGGTAGAAGCCGGCAGCCAGGCTAAAGTGACAAACACACACCGCTGGGGTAAACAGGCAGCAATCAGTACAACGGCGAACTTCACCATCAGTGGCTCAGGTTATGCCGGTGCCTCGAATTGGAATATTCTCGCATCCCGCTTAACCGCAGGCGCATTGGCTATTGATAATAACTCCACGGTGTATGGCAATATCACCCTGGCTGGAGATGCCATGATTTCCTCCAGTTCGGCCGGCACCTTGGAATATTATTCCCCGATGAGTGGCCTTATTCCCGGTGATACTTCGTCATATCCTAATAACGCTACATACGGTTTCAGGGAACATCTGGGCGGTAATATCCGTGGCCTGATTCTGGGTGAAGGTAAAACCTTGAGTATTGGAGGCAACGAAAGCATGACCATTACGGCGGATTCGGCCAATACATACGGCAATCTGGTGATTGCCAACGGCAATGGTCACAATTCAGACCAGTTTGCCCTGCGTCTGAATGGCGGTAAGGCCGTGAGCCAGACTTCTACCGCGCTGGGTAAAGGCCATGTGACGCTGAGTGATGGTCTTATCCTGCGTCTGGCAGGCACGGGTACGGCTAATCAGACTGATGTGGAGTACACCTATGCCAACAATATCAACGCTGGCGATGGCTCCACCATCCAGAGCTACAACATCACCAACAAGCTCACAGGCACTATCTCTGCCGCTGGCACCCTGAACCTGACCACAGCCAATGGAGGTGCGCTGCACCTGGCAGGTGGTATCTCCGGCTCCGGTACGGTGAACATCACCGAAGCATCCGACGTGACGCTGGGCGGCAACCAGGCATTCAGTGGGGCAATTACTGCCGGCAACGGGGCAAACCTGACTCTGACCAGCAGCTCCGCCCTGGCCGGTGCTGCCACCATCACCGGCACAGATTCGTTCACCCTGAATCTGGAAGGAACAACGGATTACACCATAGGTCAAATCAGTGTCACCGGTGAAAATTCCGCCCTGACCCTGCATTTTGATTTCACAGGCGTTCCCACAGCAGAGGATAATACGACCTGGAGCACTCTGAACAGCAGTGTCTCCGCGACGACAACCACCATTGCCCTGGATTTGAACATGTTTAACGACATTTCCAAGGGTAATTACACATTGATTACCTCCGCTGGTACCGGTACATACCAGCTGACCGACACCATGAATGGACGCCTGAATCTTGTGACAGACGCTTCCGGTTCGCTCGTGCTGGTAGTTGATGCAGATAATCGTCTGTACTGGCGCACCGATGGTGCCAGCAATCTCTGGAACACCACAGATGCCAACTGGTATTCGGACTATGCCGCCGGCAAGACCACGTTCACCGCAAATGCCAATATAATGCTGGACAGGAGCGGAGTGGAAACCGACAACAGCGCCAACGCCCGCGAAACGATTCAGCTGAATGATTCTCTGGAGCTGGGCACCATGGCTGTGCAGCATGCCGCATACGAAATCAACGGCAACGGTGCTATTACCGGCACCTCACTGACCGTGGGTAATAAGGGCGACCTGAAGCTGAGCAGCACCGGCAACAAGACCTTTACGGGTGGAGTACGAGTCAATGATGCCAAGCTGGAAATCAGCGGTGGCAATCTGACCGCTGAGGTATCAGCCGAAAACGGCGCATCATTCAGCTATTCCGGCGGTACGCTGACCGGCAATCTGAGCATGGCTGATGCTTCTGCAGACATCCGCAATGCTTCACTTGCCAGCAATATCCACGCCACAGGCAATGGCACACTTGCCTTGCAGTCCGTCAAGATGAGCGGTAACAGAGATTTTGAATTCTCTACCGGCAAGATAGCCTCCAACAACAACGTCACCATGACCGGCACATTCACCTATGCAGATGGAATGGATGCACTGCAAGTGAATGGCATGTCTATCTCCGGCGGAGGCGTTACCTCCACCAGCGCTCTGAACGTGAATACGTTGAGCATGAATGGCGCATCCATCACGCTGACGCACAATGGCGGGTCCACCACAGACTTCGGCACTATCACCGGTAATGGCTCTTTATACAAGGATTCTGCCGGGAACCTGAATCTGAAGAATGCCGCGCTATATGAATTTACACTTAAAGGAAACGGCACCACCACCATTTCCGGCACTGTGACGGCAAGTCAGTATTTCCGTATCGGCAAGGAAACGGTAACCCTGCTGAATGGAGCGAATGTAACGGCACCCCAATTGAGATTAGGCGACATGGGCAGTGGCCAGCCCAGCACCGTGAGCATCGAACAGGGAGCCACCCTCACCATCAGCGGCAGCACAGATGCAGATTCCACCGGTAACAGTCTGTTGCTGGCCCACTGGGGGTCATCCAGCTCCACTCTTAAGCTGAATGGCGGCACCTTGAATGCACTCAACACACAAATGCTGATGGGCTGGGATTCCGGTGGCCGATTTGAAGCACTTTCCGGCACCGCAAACTTGAAGGGCATTCGTTTCTCCTCCCAACGAGGCAATGCAGACAGCTTCCTGCTGGGCACTGCCACAACAGGAGATGCAAGGGTAAACCTGGGCAGCGGCGGTATCAGCGGCATCGGCAGCAATGATACGGTAAACCTGGGAAATGGCACCATCGGTGCATTGGCTGATTTTGCCATCAACGGACAGAAGGCCGTCAACCTGATTGGCACAAGCACCGGCACCACCTTCGACACCGCCGGGCACACCATCACGGTAAACTCGGCGCTGGCCGGCAGCGGAAACCTGATTAAAACAGGTGCAGGCACCCTGTTGCTCGCAGGTTCCGGCACCGATTTCAGTGGCAATATCACCGTGAATGGTGGCAGTCTCGCCGTCAACACGGCCGGTAAGAGCATACTCGAATCGGCTTCTTCCGTACTGATTAATAATGGCACATTGGATCTCAGTCATCTTAACCTCAGCGACTCTGCCAACAGCATTCAGATTGGCGCGGGACAAACGTTCACGTTTTCTGAAAATGCTTCCATTAACTTCGGTAATATTTCTGCCAACACTGAATACCAGATTTTCAACTTCAGTGGCGGATTGGTGGAAGGTTGGCACGACCTGACCGCGGAGAATATCATCATCGGCGGCGTGAAATTGTCCGATATGGGACGCACGCAGTACACTCTTGGCATGAATGGTTACTTCTCCTACATTATGCTCGGGGAACGAGTGCTGGTATGGAACGGAGGCAGCGACTCCACCAACTGGACGCAGACAGACTCCATTCTGACCTGGACAAACGAATCCAGTGAGGATACAGCTTTCGCCAACTTCGATAACGTTGTCTTCAACTCGGATGCTGATCTTACGCTGGACGGGGATATTCATGTAAAGGACATCACACTGGCAGAAGGCGTAACCCTGAAGACAGACGGGCACCTGGTGGTTCACGGCGAAATGAATCTGGCCGATGGCTATAGCTGGGAATTCTCGGGAGATACCACATTGAGCTTCACCGAAGCAGAGCTGAAATCAGCCGGCAAGATTGTGGTGGGCGAAGGCGCTACGCTGGTGATGACAGATAAAGCAACCACCCAGAACAACATCTCCACCGCGTTCCACAAGGTCAGCGGAGCTGGTGATGTAGAGCTTAATCTGGCCATGGACAACGGTATTGGTTTTGACCTGAGTGGCGTTACCGGGGATATCACCGTGACTACCGGTCGTCTGCAGGTGAATACCAGCACGTTCAATGAGGCCTCAACTATCCGCCTGGCCTCATCCAACAGCCAGCTGGTATTCAACGCCAATTGCGAACTGAAGAACGACGTAGCTCTGGATGCGGATACCACCATACATGCCAATAGCTCACGTGCAGGCACCATTTCCGGTGACTTCCTCGGTGAAGATAGGAAATTGACCAAAGCAGGTGGTGGCTCGTTGACTCTTTCCGGCAAAACCACATTGAAAACGCTCGAAACCCATGTCGGAAAAGTCATCATTGACAGCACTTCTGCATATATAGAGATGGTGGATGGAGCCATGGGCGATAGCGCTGGCGGCACCTTGGAATTGGCAAAAAATGCCATTCTGAACGTAAGCGGAGATGTCTGGTCCCGCAACAATACCGGCATCAATTTGAACTCCGGCGCTGTGCTTGCGCTGCTGAAGCATAATGTTGCCGTCATCAACACAGGAGAAAGCACCGCATCCGTAAAAGCCACCACGAGCAATGGACAGAAATATGCCTTAGACCAGGCCAACTACGAAATCAAGCATGCCCGGGTAGTCTATACTGGCAGCGAAGATGCAACGCTGAGTAATATGCTGACCAACGTCACGCTGGAAAACTCAATCAGCAACGCAGCCGCCCCGGTCATGGAAGATGGTGCCGAAAGCTCTTTCTATGCCGGTAGCACATTGACGGTAACGAATGCCGGTAATACGCTCAATGGAGTGATTGCCATGGGCGGTGATATAAATCTGCATAATCTCCAGAACGCGACTTCTCTGAATCTGCTGGAAATTGCAGCAGGACGAACCGTTTCGGCTTATGTGGGAAGCCAGCTGGATGAGAAATCAACCATCACAGTGACCGAGACAGCTCAACTGGGAAGTGCATCTGTGCTGAACGCCAGCCTGACTCTGGCAAATGGCGCCACACTGGAAATGGATGCCTTCCAGACAGAGCCTGTAATACTGACCGGCACACTAACCTTTGCCGGTCAGGTAGAATTGGGCAAGAACCTGCTCGCGGCAGTAAACGCCCTGAGCGGGTGTGATGAACTGGTGCTCTTCACCGGTCTCAGTGACGTGATTATGCCCTCTGTAACAGCTGGAGAGCTGGAAAGCCCACAGGTGCTGGCCAGTTCCTTATTCAGCAACGTACAGAACGAAAACCTGTATGTAAACTACCAGGTGATTGGCAACGTAGGCAGCCTGATGGTGGTGCACATCCCCGAGCCCGCTACAACAACGCTCAGCCTGCTGGCACTCTCTGCTCTCGCTGCCCGCCGCCGCAGAAAGCAGTGAGGGAAGTGAATAGCGAATAGTGAATAGTGAATTTTGCGCGTTGAGGAGCTATTTTTTCACTATTCACTATTCATTATTCACTTTTTAGGCTGGAATTTCGTGAAAAAGGGCGTATAATGCCCGCGCTATGTCAGAAAATGAACCTGCAATTACCGCTCCGGGTTCCTCCGAGGAGGAACTGATTGCCGTGCGCCGCGAGAAGGTGGGCAAGATTCGCGACCTGGGTGTGAATCCCTATGGTGGCCGATTCGATGTGACCACGAACGCGGGCGAAATCAAGGCAAATTTTGAGGAGGGTAAACAGGTGAAATTCCTGGGCCGCATCACCGCCCTGCGCGATATGGGCAACACCCAGTTCTTCAGCGTGAGCGATGTGCGCGGCTCTATCCAGTGCATGCTGACCAAGAAGTCCATGGAGCCCGAGGCCTGGGCCCTCTGGAAGCTTCTGGAGCGTGGTGACTGGGTGGGTATCGAAGGCGAGACCTTCATCACCCGCACCGGCGAGCCCTCCGTGCGCGTGGCTTCCTTCAAGGTGCTTTCCAAGGCCCTGCGTCCCATGCCCGACAAGTTCCACGGCCTGGCCGATATGGACATGCGCTACCGCCGCCGCCACCTGGACCTGATGAGCAACCAGGAAAGCGCCGACCGCTTCGTGAAGCGTTCCCTCATCGTGCAGGAAATCCGCCAGTACCTCATCAACCGCGGATTCCTGGAGGTGGAGACCCCGATGCTCCAGGATATTGCCGGTGGTGCTTCCGCCAAGCCTTTCGAATCCTACTACAACGCGCTGAAGAAGGCCGTGACGCTGCGTATCGCGCCGGAGCTCTTCCTGAAGCGTCTGCTGGTGGGTGGTTTCCCCAAGGTATTCGAGCTGAACCGCAACTTCCGTAACGAAGGTGTGGACCGCCGCCACAACCCGGAGTTCACCGTGCTTGAGGTGTACGAGGCCGGAGGCGACTACGAGACCATGGCCTCCATGATGGAGGATATGATCTGCACCGTGGCCGAGAAGGTGTTCGGCACCCTGAAGTTTGACCAGTACGATGACAACGGCAACCTGCGCTGGACCGTGGACCTGACCCGCCCTTGGCGTCGCGCTGACTACAACGATCTGGTGAAGGAAGTGGCCGGTGCCGATTGGTTCGACCTTACACCCGAGCAGCGCCGCTCCCGCGCCGAAAACGAGCTGCATGTGCAGATTGGCGATGACCTGAACGACACCGACGTGACCCAGCAGGTTTACGAAAAGCTTATTGAAGAGAAGCAGGCCAACCCGCTCTTCGTGTGCCACGTGGCCCGCGACCTGGTGCCCCTGGCCAAGGCCAACCCCGAGGACCCCAGCGTGGTGGACGTGTTCGAGCTTGTGATGAACGGCCAGGAGCTCTGCCCCGGCTACTCCGAGCAGAACGACCCCGTGGAGCAGTTGGAGCGCCTGCAGCACCAGGCTGGTGAGGACACCCAGAAGATTGACTACGATTTCGTGGAGACTCTGGAAAGCGGCATGCCCAGCGCCGGTGGTATCGGCATCGGCATCGACCGCCTTTGCATGCTCATGACCGGAGCCAGCTCCATCCGCGATATCATCCTCTTCCCGCAGCTGAAGAACCGCGGTTAATCCCCGCGCCGGAAGCAAAACAGAGTTTATACCGGAAACCGTCTCACATGAGGCGGTTTCTTTTTTTTCGCAGGCAACCTTTTCGATTGATATATTATTCCACGCGACAATGTCGATTTGAGAGGTGCAGAATAAAAAGCATGCGCGCAACCAGAAAAGCTCCACCTGAGACCTTACAACTGAGCTCCGGAAACACCTGCACCATAGGGTTCCCAACATTGACAATGCAATTTTTCCTTGATTCCGGGCGAGAAACTGATATCCTGAGAAAATATGACAATGAAGAAAATCTTTCTCTCCACAGTAGCTCTCCTTGCTGGCGGCCTTGCAGCGCCGGCCGCGGAAGTCTGGGCCCCCGGGGTTTCCCAGGAAGAGGGATGGTATGATTACCACAAGTCAGGCAGCAATGACGGCGTCATGGCCGATACGGCCATGTGCTGGGCAGCCTCCGCCAGCAATGTTATCTCCTGGTGGCAGAATCTCAACATTTCCAGCATTACTTCCTCAGTTCCCCAGAACGAGGAGATATTTGATACATTCCGCGGGATTTACACCAATGGCGGTGGAAAGGCCTACTACGCCTACGAATGGTGGGTGAACGGCAATTGGTCCGCCCCCACAGGCAGCGGCTGGGCTGGCATCGACAAGGGAATGCCTACAGAATACACCGCATACACCAACGGTGGATTCCTCAGCAAGGAGTACGATACAAACGCCTATCCCATCACCATTGCCACAAGCTCCAATAATCCCTACGCCTACAGCGAAGCCGTGGTCAATGCGCTGAGCAGCGGTTATGCCCTCACGCTATCCGTCGAAAACTCCGGCGTGGCTCATGCCTATACCCTCTGGGGAGCAGAATACGACATTACCTCCAATGGCTATGAACTGACCGCCGTATGGCTCACCAATTCAGACGATATCAATAACGAACCCCAGCTGCTCCGCAAGGATGTCATCTGCTCCTACTCAGAGAAGAACGGGGGAACCGGCAGCGTCGCATTTGATGAAAACATGGGGGCAACCTTCATGGCAGTTGCAGGGCTCTGCACAGCGCCGGTCGTTATCCCCGAACCCACAACAGCAGTACTGAGCCTTGCAGCCTTGCTCGGGCTGGCCGTCAGACGCCGCCGATAAGGGGCCATACAACAATTTCACACAGCCGGAAAACAGAACGGCGTACCCACCCGGGTACGCCGTTTTCGTTCTTCTCAGGATGCTGCAACTACTCCACCTCATCCGGGGTAATCGGCGTGCGGTCCAGCGCACGCCAGGCCCAGGCGATATAGGCTATCACAAAGGGAATGATGAAGGAGACCATGGTCATTGTCCTGAGCGTGAACAGGCTTGAGCTGCTGTTCGCAATGGTGAGCGAGCTCTGTTCATCAACCACAGAGGGGTAATAGGCTGTGTTGTTCCACCCGGCGCAAAGCAGCAGCGCCAGCACCACCAGCACACTGCCCGGGCCGGACAGCCAGAACGCCTTGCGCCAGCCACGCAGCCCCAGCGCCAACCCGGCCAGTACAAGCACTACCCCGAGAAGCAATACAGCGGCGACACCCGGCATCTGCATCAGATTGTTCATGTACTTGTGCTGCACCGGATACACGACCCCGTCCTGCATGTAGCCGAAGCCGGTGGAAGCCAGCCAGTAGCCCAGCCAGGTGAGGAAAAAGAGGAGGAAAAACGCCCCCTCCATCCACAGGCGCCGGCGGCAGTTACCACGCAGGGCCTCATCGCCTATACTGCCCATGAAATACAGGCAGGCCAGCACACGGGTGAGCAGCAGCACGCTGAGCCCCAGCAGCAGGTTCTGCGGCACCAGCGCCGCCTCGAGCCCATGCAGCGGGTTAGCCCAACTGGAAATCACAGGCATGCTCACATCGGCCACGGCCGATTTGTTCACCACAAACTCAGCGCCCGTGAAGAAGGTGCCCACAGCAGTGCCGATAAGCAGCGGTCCCAGCACACCATTCAGCAGCAGGAACACGCGGTAGGTTGTGGTGCCCAGCACATTGCCGTGACGCAGCTGGAACTCATAGGAAACAGCCTGCAGCACAAAGCACAGCAGAATGAGCAGCCACACCCAGTAGGCGCCGCCGAAGCTGGTGCTGTAAAACAGCGGAAAAGAGGCAAAGAACGCCCCGCCGAAGGTGACCAGCGTGGTGAAAGTGAGCTCCCACTTGCGCCCCGTAGCCAGCAGCAGCATACGCCTCTGCTCCTCAGTCCTCCCCAGAGTCCAGATGAGCGATTGCCCACCCTGCACAAACATAAGAAAGACCAGCAAGGCCCCCAGCAAGGAAACCAGGAACCACCAATAATGCTGAAGTAAAGCCAAATTATCCATATTCATTAATCACTAATCATTAATCACTCTCCCGGCCCTTCCGCTATGGCCTTGCCCATGATGCTCAGCTCCGCCACAAGCAACAGGGTGAACAGTACCAGGAACAGATAGAAGGTGGTCTGCACGGCCCCTACATCCAGTCGGGAAATGGCAGCCACATTCGGCAGCAGGCCCTGAATGGCCCAGGGCTGACGCCCCACCTCGGCCACCACCCAGCCCGCCTGACTGGCCAGCCAGGCCAGAGGCGTGGTGAGCACCACCACCAGCAGAGCCAGCTTCCAGCGGAATATCCACTTGCCCAGCAGAAGCATGCCGGCAAACAAGGCAATGAAATAGCCGCCCAGCATCACCATGATGCGGAAGCCATAGAAGGTCAGCGGCACAGAGGGTACCAGCTGGGCCGGACTGGTCAGGTATCCATAGCCGAACCAGGCAAAGTTGGCCCGCAGCGTTTCCAGCGCTGCCCGTTTCTCAGCCTCATCCTTCGTGGTGCGGTAAGTAGCCAGGGCTGCAATTGCCTTGCGCCCACGCTGCATCTTCTCCTCCGCAGAAAGCGCTACCGTGCCATCCGGCAGCGTGTACCCACCCTCCAGCAGATTCCGGATGCCCGGCACATAGCCGTGAATATCATGGGTTGCCAGGAAGGAAAGCCCATAAGGCAGCTCGATATTGAAAAGGAAGGGATTCTCCTGCCCCGGGGCAGCCCAGTCCACCCCCGGACGCAGAGCAGCGGCCACCACCAGCCCCTGGCTGTTGCCTCCTTCGTATAAACCCTCGGCTGCCGCCAGCTTCATGGGCTGGTGCAGCGCGATATCCCGACCGCTCTGGTGCCCGGTATGCGCCGTGAGCAGTGCCGCCACCAGCCCGAACCATGCCGCCACACGAATGCTGGCCTTGGCAAATTCCTGGTGTCGGCCACGCAGCAGGTACCAGCAGCTCACCCCCACCACAAATACCGCCCCCAGCACCCAGGAGGAGGTCACCGTGTGGCAGAACTTGGTCACCGCCACGGGAGAAAGCGCCACGGCTGCAAAATCCACCATCTCATTGCGCACCGTGTCCGGGTTGAACTCCATGCCCACGGGGTACTGCATCCAGGCATTGGCCACCAGGATCCACCAGGCAGAAAGCGTGGCGCCAATGATAGTGAGCCAGGTGGAGGCCAGGTGCGCCCCCTTGCTCACCTTGTTCCACCCGAAATACATGATGGCAATGAAGGTGGACTCCATGAAGAACGCCACGATACCCTCAATAGCCAGAGGAGCCCCGAAAATGTCCCCCACGAACCAGCTGTAGTTGCTCCAGTTTGTGCCGAACTCAAATTCCAGAATGATACCCGTAGCCACACCCATGGCAAAATTGATGCCGAAAAGCTTCATCCAGAACTTCGCTGTCTGCTTCCAGAACTCACGCCCTGTGCGCACATACAGCGTTTCCATGATGGCCATGACCACGCCCAGCCCCAGGGTGAGCGGCACGAATATCCAGTGGTACATGGCCGTGAGCGCAAACTGCGCGCGCGACCAGTCAACGAGTGATGTATCTATTGCGTCCATAAGATTATTTCTCCTCTGCAGCCCGGTTCGTCAGTTCCGTAAGCACCGTGTCGCTCTTCTCCTGCTCCTCGCCCTGCAGGTAGGACGGAAAGAAAAAAAACTTCAGCACGGCAAACATAATGAACAGTTTCAGCAGTATAATCCCCCAGAGCGTGCGCCCCAGCGTCATGCTGCGAAACCCTTCCACATAAAATCTCACTATCCTGCCCAAAAACATACTGCCATTATAGGCTATCAACCGCACAGTGCAAGCCAAATCAACGCCACCCCCGGAAAAACAAAAAAAGGCTGACTTTCGGTTGAAAGTCAGCCTTGATACACGAGAAGAGATTCGAACTCCTGACCAACTGTGTGTAAGACAGCCGCTCTACCACTGAGCTACTCGTGCGTGTGCCCAGAGTTTACCAGAGCCGAGAGAGGAATGCAAGTCTAAATTTTATTTTTTTGCATTTTTGTGAATTAGCGGGCATGTTTACATTTGCGCACAGGGGGTAAACTGTGGTAGAATGACGCCGCATGATGCGAGCATCCTTCATTCTCCTGCTTTCCTTCCCTGCCCTGAGCACAGCAGCCGAGGCAGAGCGAAAGCATTGGGATGAATCTGCGCTTTCCATCTCGCGCAAGTGCGCAGAATGCCACCGCAAGGAATACGACCAGTGGGCCGGCAGCGACCACGCCTGGGCCTGGCGCCACACAAACACAGCACTGGATGCCGAGGCTTTTTCCGGCCAGCGCATCAAGGCGCACGGCATGGAGCTGGAGATGACACGCGGTGCACGCGGGGAATTCCAGATGCGGGATGTAGCCACGGGCAAAGTCTACACCGTGGGCGGTGTGATTGGTCGGGAACCACTGGTGCAGTACCTGCTGCGCTGGAAGGACGGCGGACTGCAGACACCCAGCGCCGCCTGGGATGTGGAACGCAAGGAATGGTTCGATGTGTTCCGGGATGATGCCCTGCAGCAGGAGCGTGGCGGTGCCACCCGCAAGAAGGGAGAGTGGGGGCACTGGACGGGTCGCGGCATGAACTGGGAATCCCAATGCGCCTGGTGCCACATGAGCGGGTTCCGCAAAAATTATGATGTAGCTACCGATTCCTTCAAGGCAAGCTGGCAGGAACCCGGCATCACCTGTATCCGCTGCCACAAGGTGTCGGATACACCCGATGCACAGGATGGATGCCTGGTGGCGCGGGTGGACCGCCAGCTGACGGATGAGCAGCACGATGATAACTGCGCCAGCTGCCATGCCCGCCGCGAGGAATTGACCCCGGATTTCAAGGTGGGTGACAAATTTGACGAGCATTTCCGACTGGAGCTGCCGAAAATTCCCGGCGTATTTCATCCGAATGGCCTGCAACTGGAGGAGGACTACTGCGAAACGAGTTTCCGGCTGCACCGCATGGGGCGCACCGGAGTGACCTGCTTCGACTGCCATGACCCGCACTCCGGCAAGGTGACCCGCCCCGTGGAAAATGATGAACTCTGCCTGCAATGCCACGGCAATAATCAGCGAATCAACGGCGTGCTGGCTCCGCAGGTGGGTCACAACAAGCTCTGCGGCGGCAAGGCCATGCCCTGTGTGGAGTGCCACATGCCCCGCATGACCTACATGGGCCGCGACCCGCGCCGCGACCACGCCCTGCACTGGCCGGATCCCCGCATGAGCCTCGAACTCAGTGTGCCGAATGCCTGTCTGAACTGCCACAAGGACAAGGACCACCAGTGGTGCATGGATTATCTGGAAAAACGCTACAAAGTGGAGCGGCTGGGCAAATACCGCCAGCGTTTCCGTGCTGCGGGACATGCCATGCAGGGCAAAGGCAGCCTGAAGGAACTGGTGGAGGCCTACGCAGCAGAGGAGATTCCCGCCTGGCGTGCCACGCTGCTGGGGCTGATGGCTCAGTTCCCGCTCACGCCGGAAGTTCAGGCGCTGGCACTGGGAGCCACACAGGATGCCGATGCCCTGGTGCGAGCCGCCGCCGCAGAGCTGCTGGGGGGAGATGCCGCCCGCAAGGCTCTGGCCGATAAGACACGCAGCGTCCGCCACGCTGCCGGATGGCAGCTTTTCCCGAATCTTCCGGCCAGCCACACGGTGCTGCTCGAAATGAAGCAGACCGCCACTCACCAGGCCGACCAGCCTACCGGTGCCATGCAGCTGGCCATGCTGGCCAATGCCGCAGGTGACACCGCCACGGCAGAAGCCCAATACCGCCGGGCCGTGACTCGCGACCCGGCCAGCGCCGTGGCCCGCATGGATTATGCCGTATTCCTGGCACGCCAGGATCGTCCGGTGGATGCCCTGCGGCAGATGCTGGACTGCGCCAGAGAACACCCGCAGAACGCAGAGGTGCAGTACCGACTGGCGCTCAGTCTCATTGAAGTTGGCCAGTACCAGCCCGCACGCCGAGCCCTGCAGAAAGCACTGAAGATTAATCCGCAGCATGCCGCCGCCGCGCAGGTGCTGCAACAGTTGATTCGCTACAAACGCTGATTTTCCCACATACCATGGACCAGACCCATATCATTCTCACCATACTGGCCATTCTGGCCGTCGCCATCATCATCTTTGCCCTCATGAAAGGCATCATCAAAATGGTGCTTCTTGCCGTAGCTGTTTCCAGCGCCGTGGCATCCTGGATGTTCCTGCAAAAGAACGGTTTCACCTATGTGTCCTTTGTCACGGATTCGCCGCAGCATTGGATGGTGCAGGCTCTGGCCTGGAGCGTCTCCATCATTATTCTGCTCATTTTCTTCCATGGCATGGTGTGGATTTCCCAGCTTTTTTCCTTCAAGAAGAAGTTCGGGCTGGGCGGGGTACTCACCACGGTGCTCATGTCGCTCATCATGATATGGGTCACCATCATGGGTATCTGTTATTATGGCAACGTGTGCCGCATCCGCTACTACCATGAGCTGGCTACCGCCCAGATGCAGCTTATCAAGGATCCCGCCACCCGGATGCCCGATACCCCCTGGTTCACCCGCATGAGCACTGCCCTGCGCAAATCCAAGGCCACGGGCTGGATTCAGAGCATCGACCCCATCGATGACCCGGCGCAGACCAACCTTGCCTGTCTGGTAGCCTTTGGCTGCACACTGGATGAGCCGACCTTCACCACATTCTACAACACACAGCTGGCCAACCGCGGCATCCCCCAGCCCACCCGGCTGCTGGATCTCTTCCGCGACCCCGGCCTGCGCACCATGGTCAAGGAAGGGCGCTTTGTCTCCCTGCTGGAGAATGAACGCCTGAACACCGTGCTGCGCTTCCGAAACACGGCAGATACCATGCGCAATATCCTCTGAGTATCCCTGGCCCCGGAGTCTGATTCCGGAACCATCTCGTGCCGTAAGACCCATCAGGATTATTGCTCACATTGGGTGGCGCGGGATTCGAGGCAGGAAAGAAGGAGATGCAACAGATAGCCGGGAAGAAGAAAGCACAGTGTACCGCCCAGCCCCAGCCAGACAACGGACATAGAGAATACCAGGGATTCTGACGAGTCTCCCCAGCATAGCGAGCAGGACACCACAGCCACCAGCAGCGGCAGAATAAGCCCTATGAGCTGCAGCAGGGTTCCACGCTTCGTCTGCGCCTTGAGCAGCATGGGAAGATACATGGGCACCATCCACGGCAGCATACTCACGGGGAACAGCACCGATTGCAGCAACCGGGTAAGGACATTTTCCGGCGATTCAAAACGATTGATGGCAATAATGGCCCCCACCGCTGTCAGAACGGCACAACACCTCAGGAAACAAAGGATAAAGCGACGGCGGGGCAACACGCAGGGATGCAGCTCCACCGGAGGCGGAGCCGCTTGAACCGCATTCTGAGGCTTCGTGCACGGCTTAGTGAATAGAGGAGTCTGGAGAGTTCGTTTCATATATGCATACTCCTGAATCTTAAAGGTATTTTTCGCATTGCTCCCGAGTCTGCACCAGCAGATGGGCGAAATCCTCCGCTCCAGACTCCGGTACAGGTTGAGCATGTAGTGACTGCAATACCTTCCGCAGCACATCCTTGTCTGCAAAGTAAGCATCAAAACAGCTCACAAAGACAAGATAGGCCTCCTCTGAGGCATGGACAGCAATCGGAGTACCAAGAACCTCCGCTTCACGTGACTCTGTAAAAAGGCGCAGCAGAATAAGATGCTGAGCCACACCGCCACCCAGCAGCATATCCAGAAGGCTCTCCATCTCCTCCTGCCCCCAGGGAGAAGCAATCCAGTTCATCAGCATATCCATGCGGTTGTAAATGATATCCACGCCGTTCTCCGGCTGCCAGGGAGCAGCAATAAGCACCTCTCGCACAATGCTCCGTAATTCCTCCACAATGGCCTTATGCTGTCCCAGATTCTCCAGTTCCTCGCGCTCCTGCACCAGCCATACCCAGATTACAGAGTCCCATACATCCAGCACATATTCATCTCCCGGACAGCGCAGAAAATCATACAAAGCCGGCAGATAAGCACAACACTCGCGTGGAGTCCCGGCAGGAAGCCAGCTCTGGAACACGCACATCAGGTCATATCCTGTAATTCCCACCCCCTGCTTTGCTTCAATACAGCGCAGCATCTTCTGGTCCTCCGGGCTGTCAAAGTCCGTATAGGGATCACTGAGCGAGAAATCAGGCATAGGGAACAAACTATTTCTTCTTCCATGTCAACCGCCCCTCCGCATCATGACAAAGAACAAGCGTCTCGCGGATATACGGAATCACATAAAGGGTCGACCACAGCCGCCCGCGCTCCTTCTGTGCCATTTCACGGAAAACCAGACAATCCGGTACCTCCAGCTGCTTATCAGCCCCCTGAGAAAGCAGCACCGGCACATTATTATCAGGCAGATAAGAAGGCCAAAGCATCGTCTTTCCCGGCTCCAGCACAAAAGAACAGTTTCCGCAGGTAACCTGACACGGCAGCGGTGTATCATTCCTCACCTCAGTATAAAGGTATGCCTTACAGGCCACCAGAGACATAGCCCACCCAGCCAGTAACAGAGTCTTCAGCATTTTCATAAGGGTATACATGGAAACTAACCGGATTATAAGCGCCAGAGCAACATTTGTCAATCGTCAATCCAGATAACGAAATCCATGCTGCGCATAGTCGAAATCCACGCTTCGTGTGGTCGAAATCTGCGGGCCCCGCCCGCAAACGATGAAGCCCCTTGTCTCGGCGTAGCTGCGCAGCAGCGAAGACGGATGGCAGCTATCTACCCTGCCTCGG
>JAZQVE010000076.1:0-31107 GCA_045631705.1 Akkermansia sp.
GCATTTTACTATATGGGGCTTAGCATATCTTTATGCAAATCCAAGATTGAATCTTGGATTTACATAAATCACATTTAAATCACTGAGCTTCTGTTTCTTGCAATTATGCAAGAAATTCTTCATCTCGCCAGCTCAGCTTTGATGAAGGGGGCGGTGGGGGATTTGGCGCGGGAGAGCTGGCGGACGGTGCCCTGGGCGACGATGTTGCCGCCGGCGGTGCCGGCGCCGGGGCCGAGGTCGATGACGTAGTCGGCTTCGCAGATGAGCTCGAGGTTGTGCTCGATGACGACGACGGTGTTACCCATTTCGACGAGGCGACGGAGCACCTGGACGAGGAGGCGCACATCGTGCGGGTGGAGGCCGATGGTGGGTTCCTCGATGATGTAGAGGTCCTGCGGCAGGGCCTTGCCCTTGCGGATGGCGTTGAGCGCGGCGCGGCGGCCCTTGATGAGCTCTGCCACGAGCTTGATGCGCTGGGCTTCGCCACCGCTCAGCGTGTTGCTGGCCTGGCCGAGGGTGAGGTAACCGAGGCCGGTATCGCACAGCAGGCGCAGGGGGTCGGCCAGGCGGGGCTGGCTGGCAAAGAATTCGGCAGCTTCCTCCATGTCCATATTGAGCACTTCGGCAATGTTCTTGCCCTTGTAGCGCACCTGGAGCGTGCGTGAGTTGTAACGCGCACCGCGGCAGGTCTCGCAGGGCACCGTGCAAGGCGGCAGGAAATCCATCTCCTGCTTCTGGTAGCCGGTTCCCTTACAGGCCTCGCAGTGGCCGGCGGCGGTGTTGAACGAGAAGCGCCCGGCATCGAAGCCCAGGCGGCGGGCATCTGCACTCTGCGCAAAGAGGGAGCGTATCTCGTTGAAGATGCCTATGTACGTGGCAGGAGTGCTGCGCGGGGTCTTGCCCAGCGGGCTCTGATCCACCTGGTACAGGGCACGCACGGAGTCGAGCCCCCTGCTCTGTTTCCACGCGGCGCGTTCCTCGCGGGAGATGCTGCCGCCCAGCGCTTCACGCACAGCGGGTCCGAGCGTCTCGGTGATGAGCGAGGTCTTGCCCGCGCCGCTGGGACCAGTCACCACCGTGAAGCGGGCGCGCGGGATGCGCAGGGTGACATCCTTCAGGTTGTGCAGCTTGCAGCCCTCTATCTCGAGCCACTCGGCATCCTTCACGGGCAGGTACTTGCCGCAGAAGGGGTGTTTCTCGCGGCTGAGCAGCGCACGCCCCGTGACGGAATCCGGGTTGTGCTCCACCGCATCAAAGGTTCCCTGCGCCATAATCTGGCCGCCGTGGATACCCGCAGCAGGGCCGAGGTCGATGATGTGGTCGGCTGCGCGCATGGTGTCCTCATCGTGCTCCACCACCAGCAGCGTGTTGCCGCGGTGCTTCAAATCCGCCAAGGTGCTGAGCAGACGCTCATTATCCTGCGGATGCAGGCCGATGGTCGGTTCATCCAGCACGTAGAGCACGCCGCGCAGCTCCGAACCCAGCTGGGCAGCCAGGCGGATGCGCTGTGTCTCGCCGCCCGAAAGCGTGGTGGCGGCGCGATCCAGCGACAGGTAGCCGAGGCCCACGCGCTGCAGGAAACGCAAGCGCGGCGCGATTTCGGCCATCACGTTGCGGGCAATCTCGGCCTCGCGTCCCTCGAACTTCCAGGATTCCACCACCGGCAGCGCATCATCTGCCGACAGCGCGCCGACCTCCGCGATGTTCCGCCCGAAGAGCGTGACGCCCATGGCAAAGGGATTCAGACGCGAGCCATGGCACACCGGGCAGAGCACGCTTTCCTCCTCCTTGGCGGCGGCGCGCTCCACATCGCGGTCGTACTTGAGCTCCACCTCCAGCTGGCTGAGCTTATCCTCCGGCTTGGCGCCGGATTTCACCTTGCCCACGCGGCCGTGGCCCATGCAATGCGGACACCAGCCGCGCGGCGAGTTGAACGAGAAGGTCGAGGGCTCCGGCTCAGCAAAGGATTCGCCGCACTGCGGGCAGGTCAGGCGCGTGCCGATGAGCTGGTCCTCCTTCCCCTTCAGCAGACGGATGAAGCCATCGCCCATTTCCAGCGCACGGGAAACGGTCTCCATAATCCCGGCGTAGTCGGCCTCCTGACCATTCACCGTGATGCGGTTGCCCTTCACGCTGATTTCCGCCAGCACCACGTCCACATCGTGGTTCGAGTAGCGATCCAGCGGGGTGAAGGCATCCGGCGCCACCAGCACGCCATCCGCGCGCAGGTAGGGGTATTTCTTCTTGGCCGCCCAGCGTGCGAGGTCGGCATAGTGGCCCTTGCGGTTGCGCACCACGGGGGCGGCAATCATGAGACTGGCCGGACGGGCGGCAATCTCCTGCTGAACCAGCGCCTGAATCTCGGCGGGCGAGCGGCGCCCCACAGGCACGCGGCACTTCGGGCAGTGCGGCTGCCCCAGCTTGGCATAGAGCAGGCGCAGGAACTGCCACACCTCCGTCACCGTGCCCACGGTCGATTTACAGCCGCCGCGCGAGCGGTTCTGCTCGATGGCCACCGTGGGCGGCAGCCCGGTCAGGCGGTCGATATCCGGCGTTTCCATCTGCTCCGTGAACTGGCGGGCATAGGGGCTCATGACATCCATGAAACGCTTCTGCCCCTCGGCAAAGATGATGTCAAAAGCCAGTGTGCTCTTGCCGCTGCCGGAAAGCCCGGTCACCACGGTCATGGCATCGCGGGGGATGTCCACATCAATATTCTTCAGCTGGTGGTGGCGAGCGCCGCGCAGGGCGATGACACCCTCCGGCACGCTGGAATCGTGATCCTCCGCGGCCATGAGCGGCAGCGCATCGTACTCCATCTGCAGCGCCTCGGCCAGGAAATGCGAGGTGAAGCCCGCGCCCGTGGCGGCCACTTCCTCCGGCGTGCCCTGGGCCACCAGCAGACCGCCCCCGGTGCCGCCCTCCGGCCCCAGGTCGATGACGTGGTCGGCGCATTTGATGAGCTCCATATTGTGCTCAATGACCAGCAGCGTGTTCCCCTGCTCCACCAGGCGGTCGAACACGCGCAGCAACACCTCTAAATCGCGGAAATGCAGGCCCGTACCCGGTTCGTCCAGAATCAGCAGGCGGCCCTTGCCCTGTTTCTCGCCCGTGAGGGAATCCACCAGAATGTGCGCGAGCTTCAGGCGCTGGTTCTCGCCGCCCGAGAGGGTGTTGAGCGGCTGGCCGAGCCCCAGGTGCCCCAGGCCCACATCCACCAGCACCTGCAGACGCTCGGCAATGCGGCGGGCGCGGGCATTCTTCTCGCGGGCAAAGAGCCGCTGCGCGTGGGCAATGTCCAGCGCCAGCATTTCGGCCATATTGTAGCCCAGCAGCGTGATGGAGAGCGCCTGCTCCGTGTAGCGCGTGCCGTGGCACAGGGCGCAGGGCACAAAGATATCCGAAAGGAACTGCATCTCCACCTTCTCCTGCCCCAGACCAGAGCAGCGAGGGCAGCGTCCATCGCCACTGTTGAAGGAAAAATAGCCGGGCTTCAGCCCACGCGCCTGGGCGGCGGGCTCGGCCACAAAGAGCGCGCGGATATCCTCGAACACGCCGATGTACACCGCTGGCGTACTGCGCGGCGTGCGCACAATGGGGCTCTGGTCCACCAGCACCACTTCCTCCACGGCATCCAGCCCGGAGATGCGGCGCACCTGCACCTCGTCCTCGTCGTCCAGCTCCTCCGGGTGCACGGAACCGAACAACACCTGACAGGCCAGCGTACTCTTACCGCTGCCGGAAACACCCGTGAGGCAGTTGTACACCCCCAGCGGAATCTCTACCGAGAAATCGTGCAGATTGTGGCACTCGGCGCCCTCGATGCGGATGCAGCCCTTCCCCTTGCGGCGCCGCGGCGGTACGGGGATGCAGCGTCTGCCGCTGAGGAACTGGCCCGTGAGGGAACCAGCCTTGCGCAGAATACCAGCGGGTTCGCCGGCATACACCAGCTCGCCACCGGCCGCACCACTGCCCGGGCCCATGTCCACGAGGTAATCCGCCGCGCGCATCACGGCCTCCTCATGCTCCACCACCACCAGCGTGTTGCCGCGGTGGGCCAGGCGGCGCATGGCCGTAATGAGACGGGCCGTATCGCGGGCATGCAGCCCCACCGTGGGTTCATCCAGCACAAAAAGAGTCTCCGTGAGCGCAGCGCCCAGACAGGTGGTCAGGCTCACGCGCTCAATCTCGCCGCCGGAAAGCGAACGGGTGAGGCGGCTGGCGGAAATATAGCCCAGCCCCACCTCGCAGAGGTAGGCCACGCGGCTGCGGAACTCCTTCACCGCCTGCTCCAGCGAGCGGTCCTCCCCGGTGTGGCCCAGCACATGCTCATCCAGCCAGGGCAGCAGCTCATCCATGGGCAGCGCCTGCACCTGCGGCACCGTGAGCCCGCCGATGGTGAAGGCCAGCGCCTCCGGGCGCAGGCGGCCGCCGTGGCATTCCGGGCACACGCTGTACACGCGGTAGAAGGAGAGGAAGACGCGCACGCTCATCTTGTGCGCATGCTTCTCCATGTCGTCGAAAATCCCCTTGTAACCATACCACAGGCCGCGGTCCCAGGCCTCCCAGGGGTCCATGTCGCCCGCCTCGCCGTAGAAAACCCAGTCCTTTTCCTGCTGGCTGAGCTCATTCCACGGCACATCCATGCGCACGGAGGGACGGCGCTTGTTGGCCTTCACCAAATCCTTGTAGCAGGCGGAAAGCGTGGCCGAGGAAAGCATTTTCAGCGCACCATCGGCAATGGATTTGTCGGGGATGATGCCCTTGTTGTAATCGTAGGTGATGCTGCGGCCATAGCCCTTGCACGCGGGACATGCGCCCAGCGGAGAATTACCGCTGAAGAGACCGGGGCGAGGCTCCTGCAGCGGATACCAGTCGCTGCGGAACTCGCGGGGCGCCTGCCAGCTGCCATCTGCCGCGGGGAGGGCGACCTGCGCCACATCCTGCCCCAGATGCAAGGCCGTTTCCAGCGCTTCCATGAGGCGGGCGCGGGAATCGGGCACCAGTTTCACGCGGTCCTGCACCACCAGCCAGCGCTCCATGCCCAGGGCAGACTCGGTAGCATCCGAAAGGCGCTGCACACTACCCCCGGCCAGCACGCGCAGGTAGCCCTGCGCCTCCAGCGCCTGCACCATTTCCTCGAAACTGCCAACAGGACGCACGGCAAAGCACACCAGGGCCGATTCCCCGGGATGCGCGACAATCAATTCATCAGCCACGCCCTGCGGCGTGGCGGGGCGCACCACATTACCCGCGGCATCGCGCCCCACTGCCAGGCGGGAGAAAATGAGCTTCAGGTACTCATTCATCCCCGTCATCGTCCCCACGGTGGAGCGGGAATTCTTCACGCTGTTGCGCTGGCCCAGGGCGATGGCGGGCGGCACATTCTCCACCGTCTCCACATCCGGGCGGTCCATGCGGTCCATGAATTGGCGCACGTAGGGCGAAAAAGTCTCCACATAGCGCCGCTGTCCTTCGGCATACAAGGTACTCATGGCCAGCGAGGTCTTGCCGCTGCCGCTCGGACCCGTCACCACCGTGATGCCGCCCAGCGGAATGTCCACATCCACCCCCTTCAGGTTGTGCTCTTTCGCACCCCGAATGTGAATCTCCTTGTCCTCGCCTCGCTTATTCATGGAATTATTCTAAACTAGATTCCCACCCGACACAAGCCGAAAGTGTGTCCACCATGAATTGGCTCGCTCCGAATCATGAATCACGGCACAGGGGCGGTGTTTTCATTCACGTGAAAGGTGGCCTCCGTGTGCTGACCGGAGGGGGATTGGACGCGTATGGTGTGTATACCCGGGCACAGGTGGGCATACCATCTGCCGCGGCGCTGTTCCAGACGGAGGGTGGAGCATTGCCACCTGGCAGATACCGGTGGCAGGGTTGATTTGAGCTCCACCAGAGCGCCACCACCGGGCAAGGTGGGTTCCAGCGTAAAGGTGCTGCCCTCGGCCGGAATCAGGATAGCCGGAACTCGCGTATCCGGCTGGTGCTCAGCCAAAGCGAACAGATGTTTGAGCGGGCTTCCGGCATACCATTCGGCATAGCGGGAATCCAGAATGGCGCGGCCATCGGCATCGAACGACCCAACGGGGAGACGCAGCAAATCAGCCTCGGCAGCCAGTTCCTGGTGCCGGCAGGTAGGCGGGGTTTCCGGGGTAGCCAGGCTGCCCGTGCGGAGGTCTATCTCCACGGGGCGCAGACCTTCGGGCATCTGCGGGAAGGTGGCAGAGTCCTCGCGATACAGCCAATCGAACACACGGTGAAAGATGGGGCCTGCCCCGCTTACGCCGGAGATTTCCTGCATGGGCGACTGGTCAAAATTGCCCACCCAGACACCCACGGTGTATTCCGCCGTGAATCCTACGCACCAGTTGTCGCGGAAATTGGATGAAGTTCCCGTCTTGGCCGCCACACGGAAGGGAAAGCGCAGGTTCGGTGCCGCCCCGAAGGAGGGGACACGGGCTTCCGAATCACTCAGCACATCGGCCAGGCGATAGCAATCCACCGCCGGCAGCAGGGCTGCAGGTTCAGCCGACAGCAAGGGAAAGCGATACTGCAGGGGCACCAGAGAACCATTCCGCGCCAGCACGGAATACGCCTGCACCA
Organism: Akkermansia sp.; assembly: GCA_045631705.1. GTDB lineage: Bacteria > Verrucomicrobiota > Verrucomicrobiia > Verrucomicrobiales > Akkermansiaceae > Akkermansia. The sequence goes on from JAZQVE010000076.1 coordinate 6,619, forward strand.
GTTCCCGCAGGGTGATGTGCGCATTGCCGATAGCCAACCCCAGGCCGTAATCCGCAGCTTCGCCCGGAATCTCAAATCCCAGCGAGCGCAGCAGCTCCATGCATTCCTCCACACTGCCGAAGCGGTTCAGCGCTTCCATGGCCGGGATGTTCTGCGAGCAGGCCAGCGCCTGACGAATCGAGACGGGGCCCATGTAGCGCTCATCATAATTGCCGGGAGCCTGCACACCGTCCATGCTCCGGTACAGCGTGGGCACATCCGGCAGCACCGTGCCGGGCCAGGCACCATGCCGGAAGGCCATGAGGTACACAAAAGGCTTGAGCGTGGAACCTGCAGAGCGAGGGGTAGCCGTGCCATCCAGCGCGCCGCCTCGCGGACTTTCCGGGAAAGCAGTCGGCAGCGCTACCAGAACCTCCCCTGTGCGATTATCGGCCACCACCACCGCCGCCTGGGAGACATTGCGACTGCGGAGCTTCTCCACCTCCTCGCGCGCAATGGCGGCGCAGCGGGACTGCAGCGCCGCATCCAGCGTAAGCTGCCCGGGCACCCCGCCGGCAGCCGCGGGAGCATTGATGCTGCGGGGCTGTACCCCCAGCGGAGCATCCATCGGCTCCCCCATGCGGAGCAGAATCAGATTCCGCCGCTTCAGGGCAGCTGCGGGATGCCGCACGGGATTGAGCTGCGTGGGCGATTTCACCAGGGCCACCAGCAGAGCAGACTCCGGCGCCGTCAGTTCCCCTGCCCCCTTGCCGAAATAAAATCGCGCAGCGGTTTCCGCGCCCCGGCACATATTGCTGAAATCCGCGCGATTCAGGTAAGCGAGCAGCAACTCTTCCTTGCGGTGCTGCATCTCCAGGCGCCGGGCCTGCAGCATCTCGCGCAGCTTGGTGCGCCAGGTGCGCGGTGCGGGCGGGCTGTACATCTTGGCCACCTGCATGCTGATGGTGCTGGCACCGGATTTTCCCTGCCCGCTCACCTGCTGCCAGACCGCCCGCAGCAACGCCAGAGCATCCACCCCGCCATGGGCATAAAAGCGCTTATCCTCTGCCGCCAGCAAGGCCCGCACCAGCTGCGGCGGCAGCGTCTCCAGCAACTGGCTGCGGTAGCCATCTGCCCCCGGCACATAGCCCAGCAGCTCGCCGTGACGATCAGTCACCCGCGACTCCGGCGGCGGCGTAAGCTGCGGCAGCGACACACAGAACGGCAGCAGGTAATACACCGCCGCGGCGGCAGCCAGCAGACCGCCCGCTGCCGCCAGCACTTTGAATCGGAGCTTCACCGGGACTGCACCTCGAATTGCTGCGGAATACTCAGGCCGTGAACCTCCGGACGGTACATCAGCTCTACCTTGGCACCGGGAGCCGTCACCCGACCACTGCGCACCACACGGGCCACATAGCGCACCTCCAGACTCTTGCGCATGCCCCAGTTATCCACAAACACACGCACGCGGTCCTTCAGGAACTCTCGGTGGCTCACGGTAGATGACTGCCACCAGAGAAGACCGGAATCATCGCTCACTCCCGCGGGTAATCCCTGACTGCCCAGCACCGGGTCCACCGCCTCGAAAGCAGCAGGCAGGCGATCCTCCAGCACCACATAGCGCAGATTATCCCCGGCAGAGGTGGCCTCGGCGCTCAGCGTCACACGCACCACATCCCCCACGCGGAAGGAAGCCGTGGGTTTCCAGCTGCCATCCGGCTGCAGGGCTTCGTAAACACGCTGCACGGCAAATCCCTGGTCCACCACGCTGGTGGGCTGTACCTTGTTCAGGAAGCCCTCCACCTGGCCGTACACATACACGGGGTTCTTCTCCGCCTTGAACGGAACCATGGTGGAGCTGGCCAGCAGCGAGTACTTGTGCGGGGCTGCAGCCGTCACGGGCTCGCCATTCAGCAGGGCCCTGATTTCCCTCTGCTTGCTGGCCTTGACATAGCGGACCACGCTCAGCACCATCCAGGCATTGCGCCAGGTAGAGTGCTGCCCGGCCGCGTCCAGCACATAGCGGCGAAGCATCTCCGCTGAGGCTGCAGATTTCGGAGATTCGGCCACCGCCAGCAGGCACTGCAGCGCCCGCACCGGCGGCAGGTGGTAATCCTCATATTTCGATGCCTTAACCGCACCGGCCTTTTTCTTGAGCTGGGAGGCCTGGTCATGGTCAGCCATGCGGGCGCAGAGTGCCAGCGCCCACAGTTCCTGCGCAGAAAGGGAATCACGGCGTTCCTCCATGCGTTTCAGCACGGTATCCACGGCAGATTTCGTTATCTCATCGGTCAGAGCAAGTGCGACCAGCGCCAGCACGGGCTGCCCGTGTTCGGCCTGCAGCTCATCGGTGAGGAGACGGCGGTGCCGGTACTTGCTGCCGCTCTGATTCATCATCAGACGCACCATGGCCACATAGGGCGAGAACCCGCACGGCTCCGTACCGCCATCCCAATAGCTGTACCCTGCACCGGCAGCACGGTATTCGCCATTCTTCAGCAAGCGGCGCTCCAGGCGGGCATCCACATCTGCCAGCACGGCAGAGACATCCTTATCCTCCGGGAAGCTGATACCCAGGGCCGATTCGAGTTCCTCCCGGAAAATCCAGGGGATAACCGTGGAGGAAAGCTGCTCACTGCACCCGTAGGGATAGGTGAAGAGATACTGCATGGGATAGCCGATGCCACCCAGAGGTGAGGTCGTGAAGTTCACATCCACCCTGGATGCAGGCTGGAAATCGCCGCGCATCCACTGCCCGATATTCCCGGTCTGTCCGGGCTGCAGCACTGCGGTGAAATTCTCGCGGATGTAGGGCATGGGCGGCACGACATCGAACCCCAACTGCACCGCATCGCTGCAGCGCTCCAGCACACTGCCGTGAGTGGCGGTCTCCGCCTGCACCGACCATTGCAGTTTCACCGTGCCGGTGCGGTTCACCTGCACCGGGAAATGCACCGTGACCGGAGCATCGCCCTGCAGGGTGACAATCTGGTGCCGCTGCGGCAACTTCACATTCTGTCCACCCATGACCACCAGCCAGCGGATGGGCGCACCGCCGGCAGCATCGGGCAATTCGCCCGGCAGCATGCTCAGCGTGACCGGCAGCATGAGTTCATCCCCCTGCGTGGCGCTCATGGGGGCGGCGGGCTCCAGCATCACCGGCTTGGTGACATGGTAGGCCGCTTCCCCGGAGCCGAACTTATCACCGGCGGCAGCCACCGCCATGAGCCGGTAGCGCGTAAGGGTATCCGGGTTGGTGTAGGAGGCCGAGAAACGCCCCTGGGCATCGGTCTTCACGGAAGAAAGCCAGAGTGCGCAGGGATTGAAATTGTGCCGCAGGTAAGAGGTGGCCACATCCGTCAGGGCAGCCCCGTACTCATCCTCACCACCACCACCGATGAACACCCCCTTATTGCCGAAGAACCGGCTGCCCAGGTTCTCGCTCACCAGCTGCCCGAGACCGGATAAGGTGCTCACGCAGTGTGACTTGTAGCGCAGCTTGTGGAAATAACGGCCTGGCTCCGGCAGGTCATAGCCCATCACCTGCAGGGTTCCTTCATCCTCAGCAAACAGCGTCACCTCTGCATTGGCCACAGACTTACCGGAAGCATCCGTAATCACACCGCTCACCCGGCAGGGCTCACCCGGCAGCAGGGACTGCTGCGGAGCCTGCAGCTGCACGTTCAGTTTCCTGGCTGCAGCCTCCACATGCACTTCGCAGGCACCCATCTTGAGCAAAGGCTTACCATCTGCACCGCGGGCACCTGCATTCTGCACCAGGCTCACGCTCACATACACACCGGGGGCGTCATCCTCCACCAGCGGCACCTCAATCACCGGGTCCGCCACAGTCACCTTGCGGCGGTAGTGGCGAAGCACCTTGCCGCGCTCCACCGTGACCAGCAGCTCGGCGTCCACCGGCGTCTGCACCAGTATACGGGCTGTCTCACCGGGCTGATAAAGTGCTTTTTCCGGCAGCAGACGCAGCCCGGTATCATTCAGATACTCCCAGGGCGACACATCATCGCCCCACACATAGTGGCGGGTGGCACTGTAGAACTCGCGGCCATCGGCATCGCGACCGCGCAGCTCCACATCATAGCTCCCTGCACCGTCCAGCGGGATTTCCAGTTTCTGCGGGGAACCGGTCAGGCTCACGGGAATCTTCCGCTCCGTATCCTCATCCTCCACATTGCGGATGGAGGACTTGAACACAGAACCATAGCGGTACGGACGGAACACGGTCCGCTTCACCGTGAGTTCTGCCGCCAGGGGCGCACCATTCCAGGCACTGCCATCGGGTTTCACGGCCACCAGTTCCACGGGCAGCTTTGAACCAGCCTGGGCCAGGACAGATTCCGGGCGGATACCGCCGTACACCGCAGAGGGATGCACCAGCTGCTCCTGCACACTGCGTACACTCTGCTCGTTACCATTCGTCACGATGGTGGTGGATACCACGCGCAGAGCGCCGGGATTATCGAACTTCGGCAGACTGAAGGTGACAGAGCCCTGCCCCGCATCGTTCAGCGTACCGCTCTGCGATTCGTGCTGCCTGTCATCGCAGCCTGCGTAGTCGCCATAGCATTCATTATAATAGGACCAGGGAGCATCCGTGTAGTCGGCAAAACGGAAACCGGCCCACTGCGGCTGACTGGGGTGGAAGTGCCGCTGCTCCGTGAGCAGATTCCATTCCACATTCCCCTGGGCCACCGGTGTGGTGGTCAGATTCACAGCCGTAGCTGCCACCTGAACCTCGCCCTTTGCAGCATCCACGCTCAGACGGCTTTCCACCTCGAATTCATTGCGGCGGAACTCTCTGCAGGTCAGATAAATACTCTCTGACCGATTCAGGTAGTAAGAAGGCAGCTCCTTCCCCTTCAGTACGGCTTTATCCGGGCTCTCGTCATCCTCATCGCCCTTGTATACCAGGCGGAAAGCTACAGAATAATCCCCCACGGCCGGAAGGTCGGCATCCAGAGAGAAGCTGCCGCTGCTCTCCATGCGGACGGGAAGCTCCGCCACCTTTTCGCCACGACAGTGCAGCTCGGCGGTGATGCTTTCAATCTCCGGCAGCAGGAGCTCATTTTCCTTCACCCAGCGCATGATGCCCTTGATGTGCGCTGTCTCGCCCGGGCGGTACAGAGAGCGGTCGCTGAAGAGATACACCAGCGGCTCCGGCACATCTGCCGGACAGATTCCTTCCATCAACATCTGCCTGTTCTGCCAGGAGGAACCAGGGGTGTCTGTCCATTCTCTCTTGTCCGGGTCGTGGCGCAACACCACGCTATCCTCCGCGGTGCAAAGCTGCAGGTAGCGGGTACCGGCGGGGAAATCGCCCTGCACCAGGCCATTCTTCACCGGCAGCTCCGCGAGGGTATCGCCCTCGGCATCCAGCATGAGGAGACGCGCCTCCTGCACCTCGGCAGCGGTGCTCAGATGGTAGGCCCAGCCGAAGAGATGACGGCCATTCGTCTTCCAGAGCAGGCCCAGGTCCGTGACCTGCACAAGACCCTGATTGATGCAGGGATACTTGCTGTCACGCATCGGCGTACCCTCCACCTCCACCATGTAGAAACCACCTACCGGCTGCCCGGGGAACAACTCTGCAAGCGGCAGATTGATTTCCGATGCCATGGAACCCGGCAATTCCCGCTCCACAGAGGCCAGCACCCCGGGCAGGTCTGATGCATCGATGCGGTTGTCCTCGAAGTCCTTATCATCCAGATTAGCAGATCCGCGGGCTTCCTTGCGGGCCTGTTCATCATCCCAGTCAAGGTGTTCGCCGGTGTAGCGGACACCGTATGCCTCCAGCAGTTCCGCTGTATCCTCGGCCTCGCCTCGCAGCTTCCAGATGCGGATTTTTCCGTTCTTCACCCGCCCATAGCGGCAGCGGATGGTGGTGCTGCCGCGCAGCTGCATCTGGCTGGCGCACACATCGGTATAAATGTACGGAGGCTTGGGGCGAAGAGCCGTCACATCCTCCGACACCTCCGGGGAATCGTTCTCATCATAAGCCACCAGGCCTTTGTAGAGGCCCACCGTGCGCAGTTTAAGCTCCTGCCCGCCGGTTTCATCCATCAGGGTAAGGCCGGTGCACCCCTGCTTCACGCTGCCATCCATCATGCGGATATCGCGCAGATGCAGCTTCTGCGGAACAATGACCACCTCCTTATCATTCACCCTGGCGCGCAGAGCGCCATCCCGCCATTCCATCTTCTGGTAATCCGGCGCTGTGGAATCTGCCGGCATGACTCCCCACTCAAACTGGCTGATAAGCTCTTCTGCCGTTGTGGCGGCAGCAGGCATATCCAGCTTCAGCTCCAGCACGTACTTACCGGATTCCTGGTAGGTATTGGTCACCACATGCGACCACTCGCGCTGCTCAATATTCGTGATATCCCCGGGGACAAAGGACTGGCTCTCCTCATCCCAGCGAAGGCGGGGCATGCGGACCCCGACACCATATTCCGTGACGACCCCGGGCAACTCCAGCACCCAGGTATTCGGCACCAGTTCATCCTGCGGCAGGCGGGCAGCTTCTGCGCGGTCCTCATCGCTCACCGCATAGCTTGCACAGGATTTGAAGGCATCCCAGTTCGCCAGAGCATCTGCCACCGTGGCAGGGCGACTCGGCACCGGGTAGCGCTTCCCCTTCACCTCGTAGTAAATCTCATCGAGGCGCTCCTTCAGTATACCGACATACTCCTCGCGGTCTGCCCGCAGAAGGATGTCGCCATTCTCGCAACGGCCAACGGAATAGCCATAAAAATATTTCCGTGTCCCCATCTTCTTCTGAAGAGGAGGAATAGCCTCGCCCTTCAGCCCCCTCACGCCCTCCGGCACCTCCAGGGTGAACACCTCCAGCGGCGGCAGCTCGCACGTGGGCTTCAGCAACAGGCGGGACTGACTCAGCCACACCGAGGAAATGGCATCCGCATGGCTCGTCTTCACCACGCCCGGCTCTGCCGGTTTCCCCACGGCTGATTCCGGCACCATCGGCACCGGGAAATCCAGCGTCATTTCGAAATACTCCGATATAGAGTGATAATACTGCGGCACCTTCAGCACAGGCGCCGGCAACGCGGAGGATGACTCTGCCACAGGGGTTGCCATCACCTGACAGGGCACCACCCCACCCAGGGCAAGCAGAGAAAGAGCATAGGGAATTGTGTTTTTCATAAGGAGGAAATAACTGGAGCTACCCGATTACTCTACCAGAGCCCCGTTCTACCCACAAGCTCAAATTCATTGGTTAGAAATAAAACATTGTCAGAACAACTGGAAAATGATATAAAGCGCGCATGTTCTGTTCTGCAGAAGCGAGCAAATTCATCAGGCGCTGGGGCGATAGTCTCGATGCCGAGGATGACAATGGCCACAACCTGGTGACATGGCTGGCAGGATATGGACGCAGCAAGGGAGACCTGGTGAGTCTGGAAAGCGCTATACGCCACGGATACAAGGCTGATGTGGATGGCGATGTCTGGCAGAGCGCGCTGCACGAGGCGGTGGACATGCACCACTGGGCAGCGGTGGATGTGCTGCTGCGCTTTCCGATTTCCCGGGAACATGTGCTGATGGCGCTGTGTACCCTGCTCTCGCACGCCGAACCGCTTGCCGAAACGAAACACAGAGCCAGGGATGAATACCGGTACGGGCTGATTCTCTTTCAACGACTGAATGGTGCTACGCAGGAGGAATGCCGGCGGCTGCTCTGCGCGGCATTCAACGGCTCTGCCCTGGCCTGGTTCATCCCCCTCATGAGCATGGGCGTGCAGCTTCCGCCGCAGGAGAAATGGGATAGCCGCACAGATGATTTGTGGTGGTACAACGACTGTGCCGATCCGGAGGAAAAAGGCATCTTCACCCAGCTGATGCGCCGATTCTTCCTCGACCGCCTGCCCCGGCTCGTTGAACAACACCGCCACCGATTCCCGGATTTCGAGATACGCGGCGAGCGGCTCTACTTCACCGGGAATCCCGCCACCAGGCTCCCCCTGCTCTGCACCCGCCGCAGCCGTGGGCGCATGAAGGACATTGAACGCTCCGCGCTCCTATTTGCGAGGTAAGCCCCTGCAATCCCCGTCAATACCTACCCCGACGGACAAGCATGCAGTACTTGTCGAAAAAGGCATAAATACCGCCGCCATCTGGTTGTTCGAAGCATACACACACAGCATACTCACCAGAGCCGGAATAGCGATGAAAAAGAACATCGACCGTAGGCAGTCCTTTATTGGTATGGATATTTATACCGGAAACCTGCGTGGTCGGCGGTAGTTTGGCAAGGCTCAGAGCTTCTGTCACATCTGGTGTTTCACTGCTAAGAAGGCGGTAAAGCCTCCAGGTATTGCTCTGGGTGAAGCACCAGGCGGCTCCGAGAAGAAAAAGCGCAACCAAGGCATGGATGACCGGGCGGGAAAGAAGCCGGGGCAGTCGTTTCCGGGGGGCCTGCAGGTGGGGCGGCAGGGGCTGGTCAACATCAACCATGACAACGGTGCCGCTGGCATCGCGAATGCAGACACCATGCGGGGTCTCGTAGATTCCCTGCAACTGGGCACGGCGGTTATAAATCCAGCTTCCCTTTTCGCCGACAAGCTGGAGCGATTCCCGGGCTGTGGCATAATAGCGCCCCGGACGGCTCTGCCCCGGGTACGGGAGGGGGCCACCGGGATTCTTAAGACGGTTGACCCATTTCCAGATGATGATGGCCACAATGGCCATGGCCAGGTAGGAGGCCCTATAAGAAGCCCCCATCAGCAGCACGCCCCAGAGCAGCAGCAGGCCGGGGCGCAGCCATGTCCAGCCCCAGGCAGGGCCACTCAGCAAAGCAAAGGCATCCTGGTGTTCGCGGCGCTGTTCCGGCGTGCCGCTGAAGCGGAGAGGGCTGGTGCAGGTCAGCTCCGCCGGCGGCGGAGTGAGCGCCGATGCAGGCGGCGTTTTTCCGGCATGTTCAGCCGCAAAACGGGCGAATTCGGCAATGCGCTCCTCGGGCAGTCCTTCAAGCAGGCAGTTAAATGACTTGCCGTTCTCCAGCTGCATCCAGACGGTGTGGTTCAGGACGCGACGGGCCTCGCGGATATCCCCCCAGGAGAAATAAAGGCATGCCTGCCCCTTGTCACCCTCCATCATCACCCCGCCTTCCGTGAGGGTATAGAAGGTATCTTCGTAGGATTTGGTATTTTTCCGGATGTGGCGAAGCTGAAAATACGCCCCGATGGCCGCCGGGAAGGCCATACCAAGCATCACACACCACATATAGGGCGACAAAAGGGACGATGAGCCGCACACAACGTACGCAAGCAGGGCAAAGAGGCCCCATTTAAGGAAAAAACTGATGAAAACGGTCTTGGAGGTCGTGCTGTTGCCGACGCGGGTGACGTGGTAAACCATGGTGTTGAGAAGATTTTATAAATCAAATACGAGCATGCAGATACCGACTACAACAGCAATAGCACCCACAACAGCGGCAATGGCAGGAGTCTGCATCGGGCGGATGGCATCAATCAGCATGGCATCGGCAGGATTCCGGGGATTGTACAGCACCACGAAGTTGCTATCGCCGACAACGGGGTCATACGGGGCACCGCCCTTCACTTCGTAGCTGTTTCCGGCGTCATCGGTAAATCCATAAACGCCCGAGTACCTGTTTCCGTGGCGCCGTTCTGTGTGGTGCATATCATCATCCCCGAAGAGGATGCGAGGAGTATGGTTCTCCTCAACGCTCAACAGCGTGGCATGCGTGCGGATGCCATGCATATTGAGACGACGAAACTTCAGAATGATACGGAGCCCCATATATGCCATCACCACCCCGGTGATGATGGCGCCGTAAGGGATATATTCAGAGGGTAGATGAATCACAAAATCGTGCATATAGTCTACCGGGATGATAAGGCATCGGGAGTTGGTTGTCAATTAATTCCTCGCTGTTCTGTTTCGGGACTAAAATCCCGTGCTCCTGTGGCAATACAGTCCCGCGAGCCATTCTACCCCAATTCCTCCTCGATTTCCTTCAGGAGCCCGGGGGCGTCAGGATAGTGGGGGCTATTTTCAAGGCAGCGGTGAAGCCAATGACGCGCAGCCTGGAGGTCCCGCGGCACCCCCAGCGCATTCACGCAGGAAACCGCATACCAGAACATGGCACCGGAATTGAAGCCAGCCTCCGCCACGGTCTTCAACAACTGGGCTCCTTTGGCGGGATTCAGCCCGGTGAGTCTGCCATGGTACAAGTATTCGAAGGCCAATACATATGTGCTCTCCATTTCCCCCAGTTTCGATGCCCGGGCGTGATAGAAAAAAGCCTTGCCTGCATTCGGTTTCAGGCCGCACGAGCCATAGCGATAGGCCTCTGCCAGTTCATAGCAGGCCTCGGGCTCATTCAGTTCGGCGGCGCGTTTCAGCCATTTCAGGGCGAGCTTCTCATCGTGCGGCACCTCATCCGACCAGCGGAGCCTGCCAGCCAGCAGACGCATAGCCACAGCCTCGCCAGCCTCTGCCCGGCTGCGAAGTTCACTGATATCTTCAAATTCCTCTGCAATTTCGTCATCCATGAGTTTATCTGAATACTGGCGTGAAACAACTGAAGAGAAGCAACAGACTGAAAATCCAGCAACAGGTGGTGAAATGAGTCCACCGGCGGCCGATATTCCGCCCCAGGAGTACTCCCAGAACAGGCCAGAAGAAATACGCAACACCACCAAAGACAAGCACAGGCAGAGAATCACGGGTAACCGTGTTCTGCAACAGGGCAAGAAATACAGGCCACTGCGTCACCAGGCAGAACAGCAACAGGTATTTCACCCAGTTTGGCAGCTCCAGATACTCAAACAGCCACAGGGCAGCCATGGTGATGATGAAGGAAATGATGCCTACCGCCATCACCGCCGCCACACAGATTCCCAGTGGCCACCCCGGCTCGATAGACGAATAGGTGACCAGGGTCATGCTGAGGCAGACTCCCATGAACACCGGGCTGTACAAGGAGTAGGTCGGCTGAGACATAGAAAATGCAAATCAGAGCGGCTTACCCAGAATGGCCCGCACCAGGGCGGTGCCCCCCATGAGGATACCGGCTACCAGCAGATTCAGGATGACAGCCACCACGGCACTGAACACGGAATATGAAGAATCAAAACCATGCCAGAAAAAATCACCATAGGCACCGAGGAAGGCCACGATGGCCGTCACCAGCAGGCAGATGCGCTTCGTCTCAGCACCGCAGAGCGAACGGCGCTGCACCCACAGCCAGCCTGCGCAGCAGAACACAGCGGGAAACACGAAACAGAGCAAGGCCAGCATCAGCTCGCGATAGAGCAGCTCCCACTGCCCCTGCGGCAGGTATTGCGGATACGGAGGCGCAACAGGAGTGGCTTTCTGTTCATCCTGCTGCACATTGGCATCATCCACACAGAAGCGCATGCTTCCATCGGCCATCACCTCCAGCCAGGGAGAAATGCAGGCACGCTCAGCCGTCAGCACAGGGGTATTCTCCGCCGGATACAGCGGTTTCACCTGGAAATTGGCATATCGGCCGGACTCGCCCTCCACCTCCTGCATAGCGTAGAGTTCCATTATGTTCCGGCGCAGCTGCTCATTGGGAGGCAGGTTGAACACATCCAGGGGAAAAGCATCCGACGAATCCGCACGCACAAATTCGCAGGTCACGCCAGCCGGGGCCTCGCCCAGCCAGGGGGCCGCCTCGGAATTCCACACGCGCTCCGGGCTCGAGTCAGACCAGTTTCCCAGCAGAAAAACGAGAGCATAGACAACGCTCAGCGATATAAAGTAAAATTTTTCCCATTTCATGACTTCTGAGTACCCTCCTGAGGCTTCGGCGGTTTGCGGTCACCCCAGTTCAGACGGGGACGCCGCGTGCGCATGGACTTGATTCGCTCGCGTACCTCCTTCATGCGTTTCTCATCCAGGCTGTCAAGCAGAAGGGAGATTTCCTCCTCCTGCACATCACGGGCAGCATCGGCCTCAGGCTGCACGGATACCAGCATGGCCAGACGCTCACGCATCTCGGGGGTGTAATCCGAACGGGTCGTAATAAGCGAGATAACGCCCAGGGTCATTTCCTTCTCCCGGCGGGCCCGGTCCTCCTGACCGGCAGACTTCAATTCCTTGACCAGACGTTCCCGCACAGACAGGTAGAGCATGAGCATCTCCGTGCTACCGGGATCATCTGCCAGCAGAGAACGGGCGAAGCGGGCAGCACGCTCCAGCTTGGTCAGTTCCTGTTTGCCAAAAGGACGAACGACCCACTGCACGTAAGTGCGACGGATAATCGTGCTCTCCGGATACTTCAGCAGCAGTTCATCAAACAGCTGCTCCATCGTCTGGTCCTTGTCCAGCAGCTTGCGCTGCATATCCGGACGCTGCAGATTCATCAGCAATTCCATGCGGCGCACCTGCACCTTCTCCTGCAGCGGATCCTCAGCCAGAATCTCATTCATAAGCGCGATGGCTTTCTCCTGGTACACACGGTAGGAGCGGAAATCCGGTCTCTCGCGGCGGGCTCCCTGCTCCGGGCGCCCCTCTCGATTCGGTCGGGTACGACGCTCCGGGCGATTGCTGCGGTTGGCTTGTTCCGAGCGGTTTGCACGACGGGGTCGGTCCGATGAACCGGACATGCCGGGACGTCGCTGCTGACCACCAGGCTGCCAGCGCATGCGGAACGGAGCACCCTGGCTCAGCATCTGCAGGGAACGCACAAGCTCCAGCTTCGCCTCTATATCCTTCACCTCGCCGGACTTCTCGACGGCCTCCTTCAGCAGTTTGTCAGCATCCTTGCGGCGGTTCTGCTCATACAGAGCGGAACACAGGCCGTTAAGATTGCGGAAATAGGCCGCCGACAATGCGGGGGAAAGCCCCAGAGCCCGGGAAAAATACTGCTCAGCCGTGGCATAGTCCTTGGTCTGCTGGGCAATGATGGCCAGGGTCTGACAGGCATCAACTATCTTGTCACCCTTGCCATCTGCCATGACAGCGATTTCCTCATAGTAAGGCATGAGCTGCTGGAGCAACTGGGTATCTGCCTTGGTCGGACGCCAGAGGGTATCATCACCGGCATCGCGGTCGGCCATGCTGGCAAAAATCTCCTGCAAGGCGGTATCAGCAATGGAGGCGTTTCGCTCTGCCTGCTTGCGCTGCTTGTTCTCACCAGCATAGCCCCACAGGATGCTGCCGAAAAGAAGGAATACCAGCAGCGCGGCAGCGTGGCTCCACACTGCCACAGCCGGACGGCGACGCATCCACATGGCATAACGACGGCACCACGAAGCCGGACGAGCCTTCACCGGCTCACCATTCAGGAAGCGGCGAAGATCTGCCACCATATCCGCCATGGAGGCGTAGCGATCTGCGGGGTCAAAGCTGATGCTCTTGTTAATGATAGCGCCAAGCTCCCCCTCACCACGAAGAGCGATAAGCGGTTGGCTTACAATGCGGTGTATCAGTTTGCCCGGCTCAGATTCCCGGAAGGCGGGGCGATTGCTGACTAGTTCGTACAGCGTCACACCAAGGCTGTACTGGTCACCGGCAAAGGAGTTTTCGCCCTTCATCAGGCGCTCCGGCGGCATGTAGCGCAGGGTGCCGTCGTGGCTCTGCGTCACCAGCGGAGCAGTCTCGCCATTGTTCAGAACAGTAGCCAGACCGAAATCGCCCACACGCAGCACTCCATCTGCATCCAGCAACAGGTTGCCGGGCTTCACATCGCGATGCAGCACGCCGCAGGAATGCGCATAGGCCAGAGCCTGTGCCGCCTGCAGCCCCACCTTGGCCACCGCCATCTCATACGGCACGCCCGGATGAGCATTACGGATGGTTGTCGGGGTGACTCCCTGCCCGTTCACCAGGCTCATCACATAGTAACGGTAGTCGCCCTCCTGACCGGCACCAAACACCTCCACAATGTTCGTGTGGTGCAGCGCTGCAATCACGCGGGACTCATTCTCAAAAGCCTCACAGTGGCGGGCATCGGCATTCCATGCCGGCGAAAGAATCTTGACAGCTACCTCGCGGTTCAGCGATTCCTGAACTGCGCGGAACACCGTGCCCATGCCGCCCGCGCCAATGCGCTCCTTCAGGCGATAACCACCCAGGGATTCCGGATAACGAGCATTGGCATACACGGCGGAGCTGTGGTTAGAGACGCTCAGAGCCTCCATCTCCACCATGCCCTTGAGCAAATCATTCAACTCTTCCGCATGCTCGGGATGCCCGGCCACGAAGTCAGCCAGGGGGGGAGCATTGCCACAGCGCATGGCTTCCAGATACTCCTCCACCAGCAAGGCAAGCTCTTCCTCTTTGTCCGGGGTATCAGGCATAGGGATTTTCGTTGAATACCAGTTCGCGGAAACGCTTCAGAGCGCGCACATAGCGGATGCTGGCTGCTTTCTGCTCAATACCCAGCACCGCGGCGCACTCCGTGTTACCCATCTCCTCGAAATGACGCAGCTCCAGAATCTCGCGGTCGTGCTCAGAAAGCTGGGCAAGCACACGGCGAGCCATAGCCTGACGCTCCATACGCTCCAGGTGCGTGCGGGGGCTTGATATCGTATCAGCAAAATGCGCCCAGGCATCAGCCACCGCCACATCATCCTCCGGGCTCATTTCCTTCATGGCATCGCGCTTCGCGGCGGCCAGATGATGACGCTCCACATCCGTGAGAGTCTGCAGCGCTATGCGGCGCAGCTTCACATACATAGGCACCTCCGGCTCCGCCTTCAGGAAATCCACACGGCGACCACAGGCCAGATACGTTTCCTGCAACAAATCGTCCACGCTCAGACGCCGCTGCAGGATGGGCGGCATACGCAGCATCAGCAAGCGCAGCAAGCGCTCACGATACTGCAGCCAGAGTTCTGCCAGCCAAAGATTTTCCGGAGTTGCATTCATGGCTTTTTCTCGGATTAGATAAAAGAAAAATCGGCGGACTGTCAATCTCTCCGCTATCTAAGGAGAACGCAGCCCGCCGGAATTTTCTACGTAAAAAGGGAAATCAATCCTTCACGTTTTCCTCACGCAGGTCGCGCACCATAAGCTCCTGCAGAGCCTCGCTGGGATGCTTTCCTGTGTAAAGGATTTCGTACATGGCATCGGTAATGGGCGTGCGCACACCGAGGGCTCGAGCCATCTGGTAGGTAGACAGCGTATTCGGCACACCTTCCACCACCTGTCCAATCTGCTTCAGACATTCATCCAGCGGCATCCCCTTGGCCAGCAGACGGCCGGCAGTCAGGTTGCGGCTGTGATCGGAATAGCAGGTCACCACCAGGTCACCCATACCGGAAAGCCCCATGAAGGTTTCCATATGCCCACCGCGGGCCATACCCAGTCGGGTCATTTCGGCGAGGCCACGGGTGGAAAGAGCGGCGCGGGCATTATCACCCAGCCCCAGACCGGCGCAGATGCCACTGGCCAGAGCAAACACATTCTTGATAGCGCCGCCAATCTGCATACCCACCACATCGCTGCTGGTGTAGATACGCAGGAATCCCGTGCTCAGGCGCTTCTGCACAGCCTTGGCAATCTCGATATCCTCGAAACCGACAAGCGTAAGACTGGGAAGGCCCTGCACAATGTCTTCTGCATGGTTAGGGCCGGAAAGCGCGCCCACAGGGAACTTGACGTAGGAAGCGATAATCTCGCTCATCAGCAGGTTGGTATCCTTCTCGATGCCCTTGGAGCAGGTCACAATGACGGCATCCTCTGCCAGACCAACATCTGCCAGGCTCTGGGCCACACTGCGCATCACCACACTGGGCACCACCACGATAACCAGCTGCGAACCGGCCACATCTGCCCAGTCGCTGGTCACCTTCACATTCTCCGGCAGCGGACGAGCCCCCTTGATGGGCACCAGGCTCATGCGGGTTTCACGAATCTGGGAGGCTTCCTCCTCCTTGTAGGTCCAGAGCACCACTTCACTGCCATCCTGTGCAGCGGTGAAAGCCAGGGCTGTGCCCCAGGCTCCGGCGCCGATAATTGCTGTTTTCTTGAAAATCCGTTCCATACTGCGTAAAATTACTTTTTAGAAGCAAAGGCCTTGGGTTCCGTGCCATTCATAATGCGGACGATATTGGCGCGATGCTTCACCGTCACCAGAACCAGAATAATGAACAGCAGGCCCAGCACCATTCCGTCTGCCACAGAGCAGCCACCATCAAATGCACACAGCTCCACCCCTGCAGCAACCATCATGCCCACACCGGCCATAATGCTGGAGAAGGACACGTAGCGAGTGGCAATCATGCTGCCAATCCAGGAAAGCAGCGCCGCCAGCCCAATCCAGGGAGACAAGGCAAACAGGCAACCGCCGGTCGTAGCCACGCCCTTACCGCCCTTGAACTTAAGGAAGCAGGTAAAGGTATGCCCCAGAATCAGAGCAAACATCACGCCCAGGAACCAGCCCATCTGGGCCGGAGTAAACACCGTCATGTCACCACCCAGGTGGTATTTCATGTACAGCAGCGGCGCAAAACCCTTCAGGAAATCCATGACAAACACCGGTATACCCCATCCCTTCCCCAGCACACGCACCGCATTGGTAGCCCCGATGTTACGAGAGCCGTGTTCGCGCAGGTCAATACCATTCAGACGGCCGGCAATGTAGCCGAACGGGACAGAACCAATCAGGTAGGCTGCGACGATATATAAAATATTTTCAACCATGTGCATTAAGTATACTCCAATTTTCCGCGGCTCGCAACCATTTTTTCACCCATATAACAAGAAAATCGTCCGCTCTGAGCATGAAAAACATCTCCTCGTTGAACAAATGTCTCCCCATTTTCGTCTATAATTCCGGACACTCCGCGAAATCTAACTGTCATCATGCTCAGAATCTCTCCCTTTACTGCACTTCTGTGTCTGAGTCTCACAGCCCCGCTCTGCGCTATTGAGACACCGGACAACTTCTCCCGGCTGGAGGCCCCCCGGCGCCTGACTCCGACCGAACAGGATGCCCCGGACATCCAGAGACTCTTGCAGGATGTCATGTCCAGAGAAGATACCATCAGGCACCTGACAACCCTGGGATATCGGCTCATTGAATCCTGGTCTCATGAAGCCTCGATTCTCCGCGCAATACAGGCATCACCAGAACAACAGGAAGCCACCATTATGCGGCTGCCTTATCACCTTTGCCCGGAGCAGAACAAGTACGCCTTTCTCAGCTTTGACCTCGAGACACGACGACTCGCCTCATACCACATCTGCATCCTCAACAAGCCCCTGCCCTTTGATTCAGAACAGCCCCTGCCCGAACGCCTGAAACCTCTGTGGACCAAGGATGAGCTACTGCTTGGCATGACGGGCAGGCCGTGGAGCAAGGCCATGTCAGAATTGGAGGAGCACGGCTATAAGTATTGCCGGGAGCAAAATATCATCGAGGCTGCCCGCCAGCTTGCTCTTCACAGCAGAAACCTCGAAATCATCAAGCCTCCCGTTATCCGGTTCGGTGACCAGGTGTACATCGTCGTACTACTGAATACTGATGGCACCATCAGCCACCATGAAATCACCACTCTCGAAACCGAGGGATAGACAGCTGTTTCTGCACTCGCAGTCTGGTTAATAAGTAAATCTGAGCGACACAGGGCCGCTGGTTATATTTTCGGAACTGAAGACCCGGGCTCCGACAGATTTGAGGCCTCGCAAAATCGGCAGATCATCAACCGGAATCCTCTGCATTTCATACAGAAAGCCCCACGCAAAGCGTGGGGCTTTTAACTGCGATATATTTACGGGATGCATCAGACATCCACCACGACATCATCGTCGTTATCCTCGCCACCGTGGGCAAGAATGAACTGCAGGTCGTTGAGGTCGAGGCTGGAGGCAAAGCCTTCATCGCCGAGCACATTGGTGACAAGCTGATTCTTCTGGTGCTGCAGCACACGAATCTTCTCTTCCACGGAATCGCGGGTAAGCAGACGATAGGCGATAACCTTGTTTTTCTGGCCGATTCGATGCGTACGGTCAATAGCCTGGCTTTCCACAGCCGGGTTCCACCACGGATCGTACAGGATAACGTAGGATGCGGAGGTAAGGTTAAGACCGGCACCACCAGCCTTGAGGGACAGAAGGAACACGCTGGGTTCCTTGGAGGTCTGGAACTTCTCAATTTCAGCCTTACGGTCCTTGGTCTGACCGGTAAGGTAGTTGTACGGATGATTGTTCTCCTCCAGCTTGCCCTTGATAATCTCAAGCATGGATACAAACTGGGAGAACACCAGCACCTTGTGACCTTCTTCACGCAGCTGGTCGAGCAGGTAGAAGAGCGCGGTAAGCTTGGCGCTGTCCTCCTTGGCGTACTTGGGATCCACCAGACCGGGATGACAGCAGATCTGGCGCAGACGCATGAGGCCCTGCAGAATAGCAAAGGAGTTCTTCTTCACCGATTCGTCGGAATCCACACCGAGAAGAGCCTTCTGGATGCGACGCAGCTCGGCCTTGTACAGCTGGCGCTGAATGCCTTCCATCTTGGCGTATACTTCCTCCTCGGTACGCGGCGGCAGGTCCTTGGCCACCTGCTGCTTGGTACGGCGCAGAAGGAAGGGCTTCAGGCGGGCAGCCAGACGGTTCTGACTCTGGGAATCCTTGCGTTTATCGAAGCGCTTCTTGAAGTAGGCTCGGCTGCCCAGCACACCGGGCATGGCGAAGGCCATGAGCGACCACATATCCAGAAGTCGGTTTTCGATAGGCGTACCGGAAAGCACCAGACGATTGTAAGCATTGATTTCACGGGCAGCCTTGGCAGCCTTGGAATCCGGGTTCTTAATCTGCTGGCCTTCGTCCAGAATCACCGTGAGCCACTTGATGGCGTTAATCTGCTCGCCGCATACGCGAAGCTGGGCATAGTTGATAACCACCATATCATAATTGGCCAGAATATTCTCCACATCAGCCTGCTCCTTGTTGCGGATAACCATCACGCGCACACCAGGAGCGAACTTCTCCGTTTCGCTGGCCCACACATCCAACACGGACTTCGGGCACACGATAAGCACGGGCGGAATCGTTACCTTCTTGCGACCCTGCTTGTTGCGGCGCACATAATCCTCGCGCAGCCACAGCATGTAGGTGATGGACTGAATCGTCTTACCCAGACCCATGTCGTCAGCCAGAATACCGCCGAAGCCGTTCTCTGCCAGATAGGCCAGGAAGTGGAAACCTTCAATCTGGTACGGACGCAGCGTAGCCTGCAGCGTGGAGGGCACATCCGGTTTCACATCAATCTTGATTTCAGCGGTGCGTTCCTTGATGCGCTGCCAGGCCTTCGGGTCGAACACCTCGGCGGCGCGCGGGTCTGCCAGCTGCAGGGCGTGCATGCGGTGCGTCTCGCCGGAGAGGTCGAAGGGATCCAGACCCAACTTGGTAACGGCATCGCGCTGAGCATCGTCCAGCTTGATTTCCAGGCGCATCCAGCGGCCATCGTCCATGCGCACATACCCACCGCGAGCGGACACGAGGGAGCGAATCTGCTCCTTGGTGAGGGTGACACCCTCCACATCAATAACCACGCGGAGGTCGAACCAGTCGATTTCCTGGTTCACCACCTCGAAGCGAATAGCAGCCGCCACCGGGTCTGCCAGCAGAGACTTCAGATTCTCATCCATCTCCACATTGATGGAATCGGGAATCGTCTTGGCCCACTCAGCAAACTTCTCGGGGAACTGCTTGGTAATACGGCTCTTGAAGGCCTCCATCTGCGTATCGTAAGTGAAGTTCATCTCCTCCAGGAGGCCGGGGATGGGATAGAGATAGTCGCGGATGAAACGCAGCAGGGTATGGTCCTTCACCGGCTGCTGTTCCAGCAGCTCCCAGTCATCCTTGCCCAGACGCTCGCGGCGGCGACCGGGGTCATCCTGAGCGCTTACCTCAAGCAGAACGTGCTCCGTGTCTGCACTGGTCAGGCCGCGCACAATCTTCATGTTGAAGGTCGGCTTCAGCTCGATATCAATGACGCGCTCCTCCATGCTGGGCGGCAGCGTAGCGCCAATCTTACGAAGGAATTCCACACCGTCCAGACTGTCGATAACCGACTTCGGAATGGAGTAACGAGGCTCCACCTCCGTGCTCTCCAGCCAGCGGGGCGGACCAGGGAACACGGTTTCGTCAGACTGGTACAGTTCCACCTGGCCGGGCAGCTGGCGCACAGAGTGCGTCACATGCACACCGGCAGCCGTCACCAGCTGCAGGCCGTAGCAATCCGGCACAATGGGGTCATCGATACAAATCCACTTCAGCGGCTCACGCACCACCTTGAAGTAGCATTCATCCAGGTTCACCAGGTACCCCTTCAGGGCGGGCTGGTGGAAAAGGATGTTCATCACGCGGCAGGCGGCCTCGTCGTCCAGGTCGAGAATAACGGTATCCTGACGGTCGGCGTAGTCACGCAGCACATTGAGCAGAATATTGGTCTGGGGGTCACACTTCAAGGCTCCATTCAGGAATTCATCCAGAATAGCATCCAGCTGTCCGCGCTCGCGGATGGAGGTCCACTCATCCTTCAGCTCATAGCGATACTCGAAACGGGCTTCATTAATGGTGGAAACCAGTCGCATGTAGAGCGGATGGCGCGGCGGCTGCGGCGGACGTTCGTTCACGCTCTGAATTCGCTCGTGCCAGGTTCCTTCCTCCTTTTCCCGCTCCCACTCGGAAATACGCTTCTGCACCTTCTCCAGGTCGGTCACGACATTCATGAACTCCGGGTAGGCGATGCGCTTCTTCGTGAAGGCATAGGCAATGTAGTTCCAGAATTCAAGGATATTGCGGGGAGGAGACGGCCAGAGTTCCAGGGCCTCATACCCCGTAATCTCCCAGCGGGGGTTGAGACGCACCAGGTCGTGGTCGTGAATTTCCTGCTCAATGGCGAAGCGACGGTAGCGCTTCTCCAGTTTGGTAACATAGTCTGACTCACGGTCATCAAGATCTCGCCCAAGCTTCTCTTCCAGCAGGTCAGAAAGCGGAACCTCGTTCAGCTCATTGGGGCTCTCGGGCATATTGGCACCGCGATACATACGCTCCACCATGGTAGCGATAAGGCAGGCCCCTGCAACACGCTCGTCCTCTGCAGTACAGGAACCGAACCAGCGGTTACCCTGCAGGCGCAGACTCGTGCGGAAAACGCCAACTCTCGTCTCAACGCGCCCCTGAATGTAGAGATGGTTGCCGAAAATTTGCGTCACAGCCCCATCCTTCTGGAGCTTTTCGCCCGCGTTGCGCACCTGTTCGGAGTATGCGTTCAGGAAATTAAGCGTTGCGCGGTCGGGATTGAGTGCAGAACTTAACATGATAATTTATGGGAGATTAGAAACGCGACGCCTTGCGGGAGGTGTACAGTCCACCTCTTGAGACGCATCGCGTGCATGGTGCTATACTAGCATACAAAAAGGTATTTTTCAAGATGTCAGCTGAAGTTTTTTCGCAATTTTCGCCGATTTTTGCGAGAAATTTGTGTATTTTATCGAAAACTGACATCCCCGGGGCTTGTCAAGCCACATTGCAGAGAGTATCCTGCCCGCGTGAATACCCGGAGCCCGATTTTCCTGATTCTCTGCTTCTGCATGCTCGTTCTCACGGCATGTTCCCAGATGCCGCAGAACTGCACACAGGCCATCGTAGGCGTTGCTGACGACTGGAACAGCTCCCATGTCACCCTCACCCTGGTGGAGAAAAACGCCGCTGGCAAATGGCAGCGGATACTGGGCCCTTATCCGGGGCGACTGGGGCGCAATGGTTGCGTATGGGGATTGGGCATGCATTCGAATCCCGGAGGAGCCACCACCAAGAAGGAGGGCGACGGCCGCTCGCCTGCAGGCATTTTCTCACTGGGTGGGCTTTGGGTGAATAACCCCACGCCGGTGAAGCATCATCCTGCTATCCCCTACGTACAGGTAGGGCCGAATGATCTCTGGATAAGCGACCCGCGATTACCGCACCTCTACAACCGCCATGTGCGGCTCGACCACCCTGCCAGCACAGCATGGGAGCTGCACGAACAGATGCGCCAGAGCGACTATCCACACAGCATCAAGCTGCTGGTACACCACAACACGCCGGAAAGCGTGGGTAAGCCCATCGTCGGCGCCGGGTCATCTATCTTTTTCCACATATGGCGCCGCGATGGCGAAGCCCCCACCGCCGGCTGCACCAGCATGAACGAGGAACAGCTGCGCGCCTTCATTGCGCGCCTGAACCCCAGCCGGAAACCGGTCTACATTCTCCTGCCCCGCAGCGAGTACACCCGCCGCCGCAAGGCATGGGGGCTGCCCTGACGCTTACTCCCGGGGAGAAACACGCAGCCCGGTGTAGGTATCAATCACCACCCGGCCGATGCGGTCATACAGCGGATGCCCGGTGCAATCCAGATACAGCATTCCCTCAATTTCCACTACAGGCAGACGATGCAGCATCTCCTGGCGGTCATCCGAATCGCACATGTAAATTGCGGTGATGCGCTCATCTTCCACATCAATACCCCACACATTGATGGAGTGCATGAAGCGCCGACCATCCGGTTTGCGGAGCGACACTCCTACCCAGAAAGCATCACCCCGGCGAAAACCACGCAGCAGCGCCGCCGTGAGAGATTCCGCCGTCACCATAGCGCCACGGCCATTATAAATAACCTGTTCCGGCGCAGGGCCGGACTCACGGTAATAGCCCCCGGCTGCCCCCTCGCGAATAGCTGCGCAGTGCATGCCACCGCCCGGCTGATGACGGGTGTACTGACCATCGAACCACCAGCGGATTCCCTGGTCCGGGTCACTACCCTCATTACCAAAGGACATACGAAACGTGTTCCACACCTCCACACCGAGCGGAGTTCCCTTCGGTATACGGTCAGGATTCTGCTGCTGCCACCAGGCCAGCATATTTGAAGCAGCAATAGCCCAGCATAACAAATCATCCCCCTGCTCGCCCCTCTCGTGCTTCTTGTTGAAATCGAACCACCCGGATTCAGCAGACACGCCGGCAGACCATAACGTGGTTGCACCAAGAGGAGAAAATCCCCACACAAGGCAATAGAGAAGAACACAGAATCGGTGCATGCATTCTCTATATCACAGGATGCACCGGAAATCAACGGTAAAGAAAATGCTTGAAATGCAGAATACACAGGCGTACACTGCACGCATACACTCTCAGATTCTCATGCAAGACGATAGAATTACACTGGTAGGCATAGGTTGCGGCTCCCGTACTCGCACCTATATGAAGCTGGCGATGGAATATCCGGATAAGTTCCGCATTGTAGGCGCAGCAGACCCGGTCACGGTACGCGCGGAACAGGTGCGGGATTTCGCCCCGGAGGAGGAACGCGCCGGCATCCGGCTCTTCGCCAATGCCGATGAATTACTCTCCCTGCCGAAAATGGCCGATGTTGCCATTATCGGCACACAGGATGATTACCACTTCGAACCGGCGAAGCGCGCGCTGGAACTCGGGTACGACCTCCTGCTGGAAAAGCCGATTTCCAAAACCCTGCGCGAGGCACTGGAACTGCGTGACCTGGCCGAGAAGCTGGGCCGCCGCGTGGCCATCTGCCACGTGCTGCGCTACACACCGTTCTACAATGCCATCCGCAACGTCATCAATAGCGGTGAACTGGGTGAAATCATGACCTTCAATGCGAACGAAGGCGTGGGCGCCTGGCACTTCGGGCATTCCTTCGTGCGCGGCCACTGGGGCAACAGCGCAAAATCCACCCCGATGATTGTTGCCAAGTGCTGCCACGATATGGATATCCTCTACTGGCTGCTCAACCGCCCCTGCGAACAGGTATCCAGCTTCGGCGAACTCTCCTTCTTCCGCAAGGAAACCCTTACCGAACCCCGCCCTGCCCGCTGCACAGACTGGACCACCCCCATCGGCGAAGACCCGTGGGATGCCCGTAAATATATTACCGACGATTCCTGCCGTCGCTGGCTCAAGATGGTAATGGACGGCGTGGATGAAGCCACCCCCGAGGACATCACCGAGTGGCTTAAGACCTCCCAATGGGGACGCGATGCCTTCCAGTGCGAAGACAACGACCAGCCCGACCACCTGGTAGCTATCCTGCGCTACATGGGAGGCGTGACCGGCACCTTTACCATGACCGCCTTCGAGGAAGGCCGCCATATCGAAATCTACGGCACCAGGGCCAAGCTCCGCGCCGGCGCTTTCTATAAGGAAAACGGCCCGGGCGAAATCACCATTACCGAACATTTCTCCAAGAAGATGCGCAAGGTGGAAATCGAGGAAGCTGCCGGTGGCTACGCCGGCCACGGAGGCGGCGATTGGGGGCTGGTAAGCAATCTGTACAACGATATGCGCGTGGTGGAGGACACCACCCTCATGACCACCCCCATTCAGGCCAGTGCCCATTCCCACGTCATCGCCTTTGCGGTAGAGCACGCCCGCCGCACGGGTGAAGTGGTGGACATCAAGGAATTTGAGCGCCGCGTACTTTCCGGTGAGCTGAATTATTGAAAAATCTCCCTCATTCCG
>JAZQVE010000077.1:0-21943 GCA_045631705.1 Akkermansia sp.
CACCTTCCGTCTGAACTGATTCCAGACCGCAAGCTTTATCAGAATCGCCGGTGTGCACCACACCGGGGATTTTTTTTGCACATCTCCAGGTCAATCACTCGACATTCACGCACCGATGCGCACCAGAGAAAGCGACACAACTTCCTGCACACCGGGCAATTTGCGCAGCTGCGTAGCGCAGGCGCGGGCTGTGGCACCAGTAGTGAACACGTCATCCACCAGCACGATATGCGCAGGCCACGTGCGGCGCCGCTGCCACCAGGGAGAACGCCGCACACGATACGCCCGCATGGCATTGAGCCGCCGGGCACGTGCAGAAAGCCGGGTCTGACTCACCACTCCGGTTTCACAGCGCTCCAGCAGCTCCATCACCGGCAGACGGCGCAGCCTTCCCAGGCTGCGGGCCAGCTCGCCAGCCTGATTATACCCACGCGCATATAGCTTACTATGTGTCACCGGCACCGGAACCAGCACCCAATCCGTCCGACCGACCAGACGCGGCGTCTTCTCCCACAACTCGCAGAGCAACCCAGCCAACGCACGAGTCAGATACAGGGAGCGATGATACTTGAAACGGTAGACCAGCTGCATCACCTCGTCTGTCTGTCGCAATGCCTGGCGAGCCAAGGTAAAAGGACGCGGATGACCGGCACAATTCTCACAGCGTTCCGGGTCAATCTGCTGCCCCGCCACAGGAGCCCCGCAATGCAGGCAGATCGGCACCGGGATACGCGGTAATTTGCGCAGACAATCCGCACAAAGCCCCTGCTCTGCTGCCTCCCCGCATAGTTCGCAGGTAGCCGGGAACAACCAGCTGAGCATAGCACGAAAAAAATCAGAATCAGCGATGACGGGCAATGAACTCACGAGCCACTGCCTGGTAGGCCATGGAGGCAGCCCCGAAGCGATCATGTTCCATGATAGTGCGCCCGAAGCTGGGAGCCTCAGCCACACGCACCGAGCGAGGAATATGATTCTTGTACAACTTATCCGGCAACTCCTGCTGCACCTGGCGAATCACCTCATTAGCCAGCTTGGTATTGTTGTACATGGTCATGATGATACCTTCATGCCGCAGGCGGGGATTCACCCCGTTCTCCCGAATCTGATCCATCACAAACAAAATCTTGGAAAGCCCCTCCAGACTCAGGAACTCACACTGCAACGGCGTAATCACTTCATCGCAGGCACAGAGAGCAGAGGTCATCAGCACCCCCAGTGACGGCGGCGTATCCAGAAACACATAGTCAAAATAATCCCGCTGGCGCAGACCTTCCATGGCATCATACATGCAGGTCAGGTGTGAATCTGTCTGCGTAAGCTCCACCTCCACACCGGACAAATCCACATGCGCCGGAATAATAGAGAGATTGCGCCGGCGCGTCGGGCGCACCAGATCCTCCAGCAGCACCTCGCCAATCAGCGCCGGGTACAAGCTGGCATCGCTTTCCACCTCCACACCCAGCATGGTGCTGGCATTAGCCTGCGAATCCATATCAATAAGCAGCACACGCTTACCTCGCGCTGCCAGTGCAGCAGACAAGTTAACCGCCGTGGTGGTTTTACCGACGCCGCCCTTCTGATTCGCTATGGCTATGACTTTCACGCCCGGCATTCTACCGAACGCACCTCTTTTTTTCAAGACGTAAATGAAAAGCAGACACACAGAAACAACTGCACCCCTGTTTTCCGGCACTCCCGCAATAGTTATTTTCTCATCTTAACTTTGTTTAATTACTATATGCAACCTCATTATTAATCATACTATTTTTATACATATCGTTATTTATCAAGGTCGTTTACGCAAAACCCACTCAAAAAAAAAAAAAAAAACACTTTTTATTTCCAAACTATACAATTCGTTATCCATTAATTAAAAAACTAGATTTTTTCACATAAACATACCACTTCAGACTCATATCCAATCCACCTGATTCATAAAACCCACCGCCTCTCCAATCGTCGGTCTTCATCACTGAAAAACGAGCCCCAAAACCACGCATCCACCTCCCAATTTTCCCGATTTTACGCCTTTTTCGGGAGTTTTGTCCACCAAATGCTATAAATCTAACAGAATTTTCATTCTTTTTCGACCGCACTCCAACTTTACGCTTGCCAAGCATACATACAGCGGCTAGAATCATACCATGATTTGCGCCAAATCACCACACATCTTATTTCGAAAACTACTGGAGGTTCTGGACGAGCTGCGTCGCGACAGCATCAAGACCATCAATTCCCCGGAAATGAAGAAAATGTATGGGCTGACCGTGCGCCAGGGCTCTGCCATATCCCAGCTTAAGCTGATGCTGCAGGAGGAACCCGGCGGGGTTTCTCTGAAATCACTGGCAAAGCGTATGCAGATGACCATCCCTGCGACTTCACTACTGGTGGAAGCCATGGTAGGCAAGGGATACATGGAGCGCAAGCCCAATCCGGCAGACAGACGCGCCGTCTGCATCACCCTTACCGAGGAAGGCACCTCACTGTTTGCCAACGTGTATGCCCGATTCCATGATGACCTCAACGAACGGGCAAAAGCACTCACAGAAAACGATCTGGATACACTCGCCCGTATTGTCGAGGTAATGAGCAAGTAAGCGGAAGCGGCCACACGGCCGCTTTCCTTTTCTGCACTTCCCACACTCAAGCCGCCGAATTTCGCTCGAAATCCGGCGGTTTTACCTATCGCAGCAGGCAGGACCGAAATAAAAGCGTGACTTTTGAGCAACAGAAGGTATAATATCCGCGACAAAGAAACAAAATTACTCCCGACCATGAAATACCAGGGACTTTACACTGCAATTGTTACCCCCTTCAAGAACGGACAGGTGGATTATGAGGCATTCAAGGCTCTGATTGAGGCCCAGATTGCCGGCGGCGTGGATGGCATCGTACCCATGGGCACCACTGGCGAATCCCCCACCGTATCCACGGAGGAGCATCTGGAAATCATCCGCGTGTGCACCGAAACCGTAGCAGGTCGTTGCCAGGTGATTGCCGGCACCGGAGCCAACTGCACAACCGAGGCCATCGAACTGACCAAGGCCGCCGCCGCCATGGGAGTGGACGGCACCCTGCAGGTATGTCCCTACTACAATAAGCCCAATCAGGAGGGTGTGTACCAGCACTTCAAGGCAGTCGCCGAAGCCACCGACCTGCCTATCATACTGTACAGCATTCCCGGCCGCAGCGGCATCGAAATCGCAGTGGACACCGTGGCACGCCTGGCCGCCGACTGCCCCACCATCGTGGCCATCAAGGAAGCTGGTGGCAGCGTAGAGCGAGTGAACCAGCTGGTGCAGGCCTTGCCGGAGGACTTTGCCGTACTCAGCGGCGATGACGGTCTTACCGTACCGTTCATCTCCTGCGGCGCAGTGGGTCTGGTATCCGTGACCTCCAATGTGGCACCTGCCGAAATGAAGGCACTGGTAGACGCAGCCATGAGCGGCGACGGCAAGAAAGCCCTGGAGCTGCAGAAGAAGTACTACCCGCTCATGAAGGGTCTTATGTCCCTGGATGTGAACCCGGTTCCTGTGAAGGCTGCTCTGGCCCTGCGCGGCAACATCGGCTGGGACATCCGCCTGCCGCTCGTACCGCTGGCAGAGGAGAAGCACGGCAAGCTGGCCGATCTGCTCAAGAGCTTCAACCTGATGTAAGCCGCCATGATGAAGATTCTCGTTACCGGCATCTCCGGCCGCATGGGGCAGACTGTCAAGCAGGCTGTGGAGCTGAATGAAGGCACCGAGCTGGGCTCCACGCACGATGTAGGGCAGGACATAGCAGCCGCCATGGCCGCAGCCGACTGCGCCATCGACTTCTCATTCCATGGTTTCACCCCTGAGCTGCTGGCCACCGCCATAGCACAGGGCAAGCCCCTGGTTATCGGCACCACCGGCCACACCGACGAAGAGCGCGCAGCCATCGCCGATGCAGCCAAGCAGATTCCCATCGTTTTCGCCTCCAACTACTCCGTGGGCGTGAACACCCTTTTCTGGCTCACCCGCAAAGCCACCCGCATCCTCAAGGATTACGATATCGAAATCATCGAGATGCACCACCACCACAAGCTGGATGCCCCCAGCGGCACAGCACGTTCCCTGGCAGAAGTGGTATGTGAGGAAACCGGCATGAGCTACGACAAGGACGTGATGCACGGCCGCGAGGGTCTGGTGGGAGCCCGCCCCCAGCGCCAGATTGGCATGCACTCCATGCGTGGCGGCGATGTCGTGGGCGACCACACCGTGATGTACGCCACTGATGGCGAACGCGTGGAGCTTACTCACAAGGCTTCCAGCCGCATGACCTTTGCCAGCGGCGCCGTACGCGCGGCCCTGTGGTTGGCAGACAAGCCTGCAGGCCTTTACAGCATGCAGGACGTGCTCGGTTTCACAGACTAATACCCATGGGCGCCCCTGCTTCCATGCGCCGCTGTGTTTTCTCCCTGGGCTCCAACCAGGGAGACCGGTTGGCTATGCTTGAATCTGCCTGCGATTACCTGGCAGATACCTTCGGTAGTCTGCACCTTTCCCAGGTGTACGAAACCGAACCCGTAGGATGCCCGGAAGGCTCGCCTTCCTACCTGAATGCCTGCGTGGCCGTGGAAACAGACATGCCGGCGGAGGAGATTCTGGCGCTCTGCCTGCGCATTGAAGCCGAGCTGGGGCGCACCCGCAGCGGAGTATACGGCGAGCCCCGCCCCTGCGATATCGACCTCATCTGCTGCGGCAACGAAACGCAGCAGAGCCCGAAGCTTACCCTGCCGCACCCCCGTGCCCACATGCGGGAGTTCGTGCTGCGACCGCTCTGCGACCTGGACCCGCAGCTGGTGCTTCCCGGGCAGACACAGACGGCAGCCCAACTGCTGGAACAGCTGCCGGCCGGCCCCTCCGTCACACCCTACCCCCTTTGATATCACATCCCCATGACATCAAACGAAAAGATTGCCGCCATTCAGGCGAAAATGGGCAAGGAGCCCATCTCCCAGCTCACGGCCTACGATTACCCCACAGCCCGCATGCTCGATGAAGCCGGTATCGACATGATTCTGGTGGGTGATTCCGTAGGCATGACCATGCTGGGATTCCCGGACACCACGCATGTGACCCTGGCGCACATGCTGCACCACGGCGAATGCGTGGCCCGCGCGGCAAAAAATGCGCTGGTTATTCTGGATATGCCCATCCACACCTTTGATACCCCCGAACAGGCAGTTGAAAATGCCCGCAAGCTTATGGTCACCGGGGTGGATGCAGTGAAACTGGAGGGCGGCGTGAGCAAGGAGGCCGAAATCCGCGCTATTGTGCAGGCAGGCATCCCCGTGCAAGCCCACATTGGCCTGCTGCCCCAGAAGGTCAAGGAAGAGGGCGGCTACCGCATGAAGGGCAAGACCGATGCCGAGGCCGAGGCTCTGATGGCCGATTTGCAGGCCGTTGCCCGGGCAGGTGCTTTCTCCGTAGTCATCGAATGCACGCGCCACAGCGTGGCAGCTGCACTTACCGCAGCCAGCCCGATTCCGACCATCGGCATCGGCAGCGGCCACGGCACCTGCCACGGCGAAGTCAGCGTTTTCCACGACCTTGTAGGCGGATTCCCCTGGTTCACTCCCGGGTTTGTCAAACCCAAGGCCAATATCGCCGAACACATTATCCGTGGCGTTACCGAGTGGAAAAATGAGTTACTCCTGCCCTCGGCAGATAAGTAAGGATTACTGCTCCTTACTTCGGAAGATTTTCCGAAATCAGAGCCCGCTGTTCAAACCAGCGGGCTTTTTCTTCACTTTGCGGCAGCTGAAGGCACCCCATCTGACCGGCACGGTAGGCCTGCGCAACAGCGGCACAGGCGGCAGGCTGCCCTGTTACAGCCATCCGATGCAGTGAAATGGCATTCGCATAATCCTGTGCATGAGTGGCCATGGGTATCAGCGGATTCTGCTCCTGAAGCCATACCAGAAGAAGCACCCGGCCAAGCTCCGCATCCTCCGTCATCATAGCAGCCTGCCAGGCATCTGCCGCAGCAGGTGCCGGAGCAGAAGGCTTACCACTGCTCACTTCCTGCCAGATACGGGAAAGCTCCCCGGTATCCAGAGTCACCGGAGTATCACTGTCCAGCAGCGATGCATACGCCACCGGAGCAACGGCAAGAATAAGAATCAGCCGGTTCATTTACCTGGCACCAGCCGAGCGGCGGGCATAGTGGTGAGTCATCACAGTCCAGAGCTGCTGCAGATTCTCTTCCTCGAAGTAGGGTTCCTTCTTCAAATCCCACATCACAGCACTCACGCGGTTCTGAGCACGAGCCAGCTCCAGAAGCTGAGCCTCCGTGCCGCCATTGATGGGACGCAGCAGGGAGAATTTGTGCATCAGCTTGGCTTTCACTGCCTTGGCGCTCTTGGCATCGGAGATGGTCTTGAGCATAGACTCAGCCTCAGCCAGAGCTTTGATTTCAGCCGTGAAAGCACGCCCGAGATTCGCCTGGGCAGGTGTTACCTTGGCGTTTTTTTCATCGTCATCCCGGGCAGAAGCCGGAGCAAACGACACCGCAGCCACCCCGATGGCAGCCACAAGCAGGAAGAAATGATTTCGCATGGCAGATATGTTCATTGTCCGATTGGAAGAATAGCACACAGGGCACCCCGTGTCAAAGCATTATACCCCGTTACAGCCCCAGACCTGCAGCCAGCCTGGCCGCCACACTGCGGAACGCGGCAGATACCGGGTTCGTTTCCGGGTCCTCCAGCGCCACCGGGGTTCCCTCATCGCCACAGGCGCGGGTGCGGGTATCCAGCGGCAACTTGCCCAGCAGCGGCACGCCGAGTTTCTGAGCCTCGCGCTCGCCGCCACCCTCACCGAAGATGTGGTAAATCTGATTATCGCTGGGGCAGTGGAAGTAACTCATATTCTCCACAATACCCAGAATCGGCGTGTTCACGCGCTGGAACAGGCCCACAGCCTTGCGGGCATCGATAAGCGCCACCTCCTGCGGCGTGGTCACAATGACCGCACCGGCCAGAGTCACCGTCTGCACGATGGTGAGCTGAATATCACCCGTGCCGGGGGGCATGTCCAGAATCAGGAAATCAAGTCCGCCCCACTCCACATCGCGCAGGAACTGCTGCACGTAGCGGGTGGCCAGGGGGCCGCGCACTGCCAGCGGAGTATCGCCATCCACCAGCAGAGCCATGGAAAGCAGCTTCACCCCATGAGCCTCTACCGGCAGGAACTGCTCCTTATCACTACAGCCGGGGCGTTCCGTGGTGCCGAACATCAGCGCCATGGAAGGACCATACAAATCCAGATCGAGCAGACCCACCTTGTAGCCCAGTTTTGCCAGCGCAACGGCCAGATTGCCGGAAACGGTGCTCTTACCCACGCCGCCCTTACCCGAAGCCACGGCAATCACATGCTTCACCCCGGGCACGCTGGATTTCCAGTCATCAGGGTTATCGCCGGCCTCAAGCTCTGCCTTCTTCTGCTCAGGAGCGCGGTGTTCCATCTGCACATCGTGCGAGGTCACACCGGGCAGTTCCTGCAGCACACTCACCACGCGTTCATACACATAGCGCGGCACATCAGAATTCTTGCTTTCCACGCGCAGCTCCACATCCACACGACCTTCAGGGCTTACCTTGATATTCTTCACCAGCCCAAATGCCACAATATCGCGGCTGAAACCGGGGTACTTCACTGTGGTCAGTGCAGCACGTACCAACTCCGGTGTCAATTTTGTCTCGCTCATGCGGTCATTCTACCACCGCCGGTATGACGACGCAAGCCTAACATTTGTCTTGCTTTCCGGCAGCTGGCAATATAAAATACCCGCGTAGCTATGTTGACTATTCTCGTTACCGGCGGCACTGGTTTTGTAGGCGCTAATCTTTGTCACCGTCTCATTGCAGACGGGCATCGGGTTATCTGTCTGGATAACAACTACACCGGTTCTCTGGACAATGTAAGAGACCTCATGGAGAACCCCCGTTTCCATTTTGTAGGGCACGATGTCATCTACCCCTACGAATGCCCGGAAAAGCTGGACCGAATCTACAATCTGGCCTGTCCGGCATCGCCCCCTGCTTACCAGAACGCCCGTTCCATCTTCACCACCAAGACCTGCGTGCTGGGCGCGCTGAACATGCTCGACCTGGCCAAGAAGCATGGCGCACGCATCCTGCTCAGTTCTACCTCTGAAGTGTACGGCGAACCGCAGGTTCACCCGCAGGTGGAAAGCTACCGAGGCAATGTGAATCCCATCGGCATCCGCGCCTGCTACGACGAGGGCAAGCGCTGCGCCGAAAGCCTTTTCTTCGACTACCACCGCCACGAGGGCGTGGATATCCGCGTTATCCGCATTTTCAACACCTACGGCCCGCTGATGAATCCTGAGGACGGGCGCGTGGTGTCCAACTTCATCTGCCAGGCTCTGCGTGGTGAGGATATCACCATCTATGGCGAGGGGCAGCAGACCCGCTCCTTCCAGTACATCGATGACCTCATCGAAGGCATGGTGCGCATGATGGAGAATTCCAAGGGCTTTACAGGCCCGGTAAATCTGGGCAACCCCGGTGAATTCACCATTCGGCAGCTGGCCGATATCGTGCTGAGCAAGATTGACACGCCCAGCAAGCTGGTGCAGCGCCCCCTGCCCTCGGATGACCCCACACAGCGCAAGCCGGATATCACCCTGGCAGGTGCCGTGCTCGACTGGGCACCCACCATTCCGCTGGAGGAAGGACTCAACCGCACTATTGCTTACTTCCGCAAGCGCCTGGGTAAGTAATCAGCCGCGCAGCTGGCTTTCAAACTGGCGGAACTGGATAGCCTCGTAGAGGTGGGCATCCGTGGGATGCTCGCACCCTGCCAGGTCTGCAATGGTGCGGGCCACACGCAGAATACGGTCAAACGCACGGGCAGAAAGTCCCAGCTGAGCCACAGCATCCAGCAGCATCTGCTGCTGCGGCGGTGTAAGGGGGCAGTGCTGGCGCAGCATCCTGCTGCTCAGGCGTGCATTGCAGCTCACACCGGTACCGGCATAGCGAGCAGCCTGCCGGGCGCGGGCTTCCATCACCCGGGCGCGGATAGCAGCACTGCTCTCACCATCTGGTTTGCTCAGAAGGCTGGCAGGCTCAACCGGCGGCACTTCAATCACCATATCAAACCGATCCAGCAAAGGACCGGATATCTTCTTACGGTAGCGCACCACATCCGCCGGACTGCAGCGGCAGCGGTGGCGCGGATCCCCCAGGTAGCCGCAGGGGCATGGATTCATGGCCGCGATGAACATGAAGGCACAAGGAAAATCCATGCTGCCCGTGGCGCGGGAGATGGTCACACTGCCACTTTCCAACGGCTGGCGCAGGGTTTCCAGCGTGCGGCGGGAAAACTCCGGCAGCTCATCCAGGAACAACACACCATGGTGCGCCAGAGATATCTCGCCCGGGGTGATATTTGAACCACCGCCCATGAGTCCTACATCCGAAATGGTGTGATGCGGGCTCCGGAAGGGGCGGTAACTCAGCAGACCACCCGCGCGAGGCAACTGCCCGCAGACAGAATGAATCGTGCTGGCTTCCAGGGCTTCCTCCTGCGTAAGCGGGGGCAGAATCGTGGGCAGTCGACTGGCCAGCATGCTCTTGCCGCTGCCCGGGCTGCCGCACATGAGCAGATTGTGCCCACCCGCAGCGGCAATTTCCATGGCACGCCGGGCATAAGGCTGCCCCTTCACCTCATCAAAATCCACGGCTGCCGGTAGCGGCAGCACCTCATCCGGCAGCACGTAGGGTGCATACTTAGACGGATTCACCAGCACATCCCAGGCCTCGCGCAGATTTGCTACAGCATACACGGTAAGCCCCTCCACCACAGCCGCCTCGGCTGCATTCTCAGGAGATACCATCATGCAGCTGCGCCCGGCATCCCGCGCGGCCACTGCCAGCGGAAGCACCCCTCGCACCCCACGTACCACGCCATCCAGCGCCAGCTCACCCACAAAACACCAGGCATCGAGCCCGGTGGGCACACGCCGCTTGAAGGCCTCTGGCACATCGCGGTAATTAGTCTGAATGGCCATTTCAAAGGCCAGGGCAATAGGCAGATCAAAGCCGGGCCCTTGCTTGCGGATATCGGCCGGGGCCAGATTCACGGTAACCGCCAGGTCTCCCGGACGGAAAAAGCTGCTATTGGTCAGCGCAGAGGTTACACGCTGCACGCTCTCGCGCACCGCAGCATCCGGAAGCCCCACCACTGAGATACGCCCGGTATCCTCTACCGGGCGGGCGTCTACCTCCACCTCCACTTCATAGCCCTTGATGCCTTCAACAGCAGCAGAATGTAACCTGGTAATCATATCACTTCACTATCACTCTGGAACCAACAGCCAGCTTCTCGAACAGAATGCTGCATGACTCCTCCGGAACACGCACACAGCCGTGAGAATCGCTCTCACGGTGCACATTACCCACGTGAAGACCTATTGCGCCATTAAACCGCATCCAATAAGGCATATCAGCACCTTCAAATACAGCGCCCTCAGGCGGCACATCATTCACCGAGACATTGCGCTCCACCACACGCTGGCCATCAGCACTCATGAAAGAGCCATAACGATTAGAGCGATATTCCTTCACCTTCTGGGAAATACGGAAGCTTCCCTTCGGTGTTTCGGCACCACCGACACGCCCGGAGCACACTGGAAAATCCATGGCAATGGTGCCATTGATATACAGGCGACCGCGCTGTTCCTCAAGCAGAATCTCCACATGTGACTGTGCCGGATTAAATTGCTCCAATGCACCACCGCGCCACATATCGCGAGTGTAACGATACTCCGGATTGGCAATAAAGTCCTCAAACGTATAGGCCTTGCGGACATGGCGCGTGGCTTCCTCCAGGCGGTCCCCCTCTGCCTCGTAATATGCCTGCAGCTGTTCCGGAGTCATCTGACACCCGGTCACAACCAACGCAATGATGGAAATCAGACGCTTCATACACGATACTGGGCAATGCGTGCCGCAAATTCCTTGGGCAGAATGGCCTCCACTATGGCATCGTTGCCTTCATATTCCGTGCTGAGCACCTTACCGTCGCGATGCATGATAGCAATTACGCGGCTTTCAGAAAGCGGAATACGGTAGGTCTGGCGTTCCACCCGGTGGGAAAGCATTTCCACGCAGGCAGACATCAGTTCATCCACCCCTGTATTCTCCTTCACGCTCATGCTCAGGCTCGGACAATTCAATTTGCCGGAAAGAGCTTGAAGAGTCACCTCGCGCACATCCTCGGGAATGAGGTCGCACTTGTTCCAGACCACCACCATGGGCTTGTCCTGGGCACCCAGGCTGGCCAGCACCTCGCAGGTGGTCTCGTAGTGTCGCAGCGCGTCCTCATCACTGGCATCCACTACCTGAATCAGGAAATCTGCCAGCACGGCCTCCTCCAGCGTGGATTTAAACGCTTCCACCAGACGATGCGGCAGATTACGGATAAACCCCACCGTATCCGTCAGCACCAGAGGCTGGCCATCCGGCAGCTCAATCTTACGGCTGGTGGTCTCCAGCGTGGCAAACAGGATATTCTGCGCCAGCACCCCCGCCCCGGTAATCAGGTTCAGCAGCGAGCTCTTGCCGGCGTTGGTGTAGCCCACAATAGCCGCCGTGGGAATCCCCTGGCGGGTGCGTTCCTTGCGCTGCGTGCCGCGCTGCTTGCGCACCAGCTCCAGCTCATCGCGGATGGCTTCTATACGCTCGCGGGCCAGGCGGCGGTCCACCTCAATCTGCTTCTCACCTTCGCCACGGGCAGCTGCGCCGCCGCCCTTGCCGCCACCACTGCCGCCGCGCTGGCGGTCCAGGTGCTTCCACATGCCGGTCATACGCGGCAGGGCATACTGCATGCGGGCCAGATCCACCTGCATCACAGCCTCGCGGGTGCGGGCTCGCTTGGCAAAGATATCAAGAATAACTTCTTCTCGGTCAATGACTGTGACATCCGCCAGCTTCTCCCACTCACGCTGCTGACTGGGGGAAAGCAGATTATCAAAAATCAGGCAGTCGGCATTGAGTTCCTGCACCTTGGCGCGGATTTCCTCGGCCTTGCCGATGCCGCACAGATACTTAGCCTGCACTTCGCGGGTGAATTCCAGCATGGTACCGACAATACCTATACCGAGGTTGCTTACCAGGTCCTCCAGCTCGGCCAGCAGAGCCGTGCGTTCCCGGCGGGAATCCCCCGGCATACCCAGCCCCACAAGCAGGGCCCGCTCCACCATCTCAGGCTTCTCGCGTATCTCAAAGGACATGGCCGTCTTTACTCAAAGCTTCGGGAAGAATACACCGGCACATCGCGCAGCACGTCCGGGTTATACGAATTGCAGGAGCATTCACCACAAGAGGATAAACCCAGCAGTACAGCCGAAGCAGTCATGACTATCGCAAGTTTCTTCATGCCCTCTATTGAAGCGCAAAAACCCGCATTTTTCAAGCACAAACTCTTGTCTATGTACAATGTACAAGGCACAAGGCACAATTCGAGCCGCCTGCGAGCCCCGCCCCGCCCGCATTATAATTAATCATTAATCACTAATCATTAATCCTTCACCATAGGTTCACATTCCCTTGACTATGCCACTGTCCTCTGGTATGATGCCCGCCCGCATATGAATTATCTGGAAATCTCCCTCATTGCCCTGGCTCTTGCCGTAGATGCAACGGTTTATGCCTTCTCCTACGGCTTAGTGCTGCGCCAGGGACGCGGCCGCGCCGCCCTCTGGCTGGCCTTATCGGTGGGAGCCTTCCAGGCCGGCATGCCTCTGCTGGGCTATCTTGGCGGCGAGGCACTTCGCTCCATAGTGAGCACCTGGGCACCGTGGATTGTGCTGCTGGTATTCGGAGTACTGGGCGGCAGCATCATTTACAAAGCCTGGCAGGGAGAGGAAAAGGAGGAGGAAATCGCTGCCACGGCTCTGGGATTCTGGGGGCTCATCCTCGTAGGCATTGCCACCAGCATCGATGCACTGGCCGTGGGCGCCTGCATGGCGCTGGGCAACATAGGCGGCCCGGAGCTTAACCTGACTACCGCCGTGAGCATCATCGGCGGCATCACCTTTGTGTGCGCCCTGCTCTCCTTCCACAGCGCCCGCCTGCTTCACCATCTCCCCACCCGCTGGCTTGAAACCGCAGCCGGGGTATTACTCATCGGGCTCGGCGTACAGAACCTGTTATAAAGGCAGATTTCAGAAGTCAGAATGCAGAATGAAAAGTTCGTGCGCTGCACCTGTAAACAAAATCACCTGAAATCTCTCAGGTGATTTTCATTACCACGAGCAGCCGAAAGGAGGCTCTCTATCCGGTAATTCTGCATTCTACAATCTGAAATCTGCATTTCATACTCCCGCCTGGGACAAGATTTCCTGAATCTGTTCCTTCGGGCGGGCAGGCCAGTGCTTATTAGCCACCGGGCTTGCCGGGCTCGGGTGCAGCATGGTTCCCAGAGTGAAGCTCATCTCCGGCAACGCGGCGGCGGCCAGTTCCAGCTGCTTCAGCGCATAACCACCTACGCCGATGAGAACCTTCGGCTGCAGAATCTCAATCAGGCGCACCAGGTGCCGCTGGCAAGCAGCATCCAGGGCCTCCACCTGACTCTTCGGCAGCTGCGTGGGCGTGATGTTGGCACCAGTTTCACTCATCCAGATAAGCGGGCAGTAGTTGGCCACATAGGCATGCTTGAAAAATTCCTCCGCCGTGCCATACATATCCTCGAACAAGCCCCAGAGACGGCGGCCGCTCACCTCTGAACGCGGGCAGGAAAAGCCCTGCACCGGACGCTTCGGATGCGTCTGAGCCGGGCTCCCTACCGAAGCGGTAATGCCCATCCAGAGAGTAACCGCAGCAATCTCACCAAAGGGAACGCCGGTCTGTGCCATGCCGAAAGGTCCCGGATTCATGCCCAGATACAGCACCTCCTTCTGCCCCGCGCCGAATTTGCGGATATAGGCTTCATGCCCCTCCCAGGCATAATCAAGCGGATTATAGGTATAGGCCACCGGGGCAGCAAACTCCAGGGCACTCACCTCGCGGCTCAATTCCTTTGCGGCGGCTATCAGCTGTTCTCTCTGCATGCGCCTACCATACCACAAATGAGCCGGAAATGCAAATGCAGACTTCAGCGCAATACAAGGGAATTTTCGGAGCGGAGGACTTCAGTCCCTCTCACCTGTACGGGACTAACGTCCCGTGCTCCAATATAAAAAAAGCTCCGGGTGATATCCCGGAGCTTTCTGTGTTGAAAATCCTTCGGTTATCAGGCCTTGCCGAAATAGCGCTTCAGGAGACCATCGAAGCCCTTGCCGTGGCGGGCCTCGTCCTTGCACATCTCATGCACGGTGTCATGAATGGCATCGTAGCCCAGTTCCTTGGCGCGCTTGGCGATGGCCAGCTTGCTGTTGCAGGCGCCGAACTCGGCATCGGCACGCATGGATACGTTCTTCTCCGTGCTGTCGGTTAGCACTTCACCCAGCAATTCGGCAAACTTTGCGGCGTGCTCGGCTTCCTCGAAGGCGTAGCGGCGGAAAGCCTCGGCCACCTCGGGATACCCCTCGCGCTCGGCCTGACGGCTCATGGCCAGGTACATGCCTACCTCGCAGCATTCGCCGGTGAAATGGTCGCGCAGCCCCTGCACCACCACCTCGTCCAGACCCTTGGCCACACCTACGCGGTGTTCATCGGCATATACCTTCTCAGCGGCTTCGTCCAGCTCGATAAAGGTATCCACCCCGCATACGGGGCATACTTCCGGCATGGTCTCGCTCTCGATTACTTCGCCACAGATGGTGCACTGGTACTTCTTCATAGTCGTGTGTCTTTCGTGTTGTGTTGTTGTGTCGTGTATGGATTACCCGTTAGCCCGGGAACGCACTCAATATATCACTACCATTTTGGTATGTCAATACCCAATTTAGAACCTTTCTAACTTTTTTCTTCATTTTTCTCATTACGGACAAATGCTACGGAAAAGCGAAGAATCCGGCAAGCCTGTAAAGCCTTGATATTCCATATATGGCACCATTTCCCGCTTGACGGTACAAGAAATTGTGATAATGTAGGGGGCATGCGATGCATACAGTGCGGATACATGGATGATAAGGTAATCGACTCGCGCATGTCGAAGGACGGCACGTGCATACGACGCCGTCGCGAATGCCTGCGCTGCAGTTACCGCTACACCACCTACGAGCAGATTGAGCGCACGGAGCTTCGCGTGGTGAAGCGCGACAACCTGCACGAAGCACTGAACCGCGAAAAGATACTGCGCGGCATGGTGAAAGCCTGTGAGAAGCGCCCGGTGAGCATGGACCAGCTTGACATCGCCGTGGATGAGATTGTGGCCGACCTGCACCGCGACCACCAGCGCGAAGTTCCCTCCTCCGTCATTGGCATGAAGGTGATTGAGAAGCTGCAGACCATCGACCCTGTGGCCTATATCCGCTACGTGTCCGTATACCGCCAGTTCCGCACGGTGGATGAATTCATTGAACTGGTGCGCCGCATGGAAATCAAGACCGTGCAGGACCCGCTGCAGCGCAAACTTGCCCTGGAATAACGCCATGATAGCCTTCAAGAACAAGCGTCCGCTGCTGCAGACCGGCCACTGCGTCATTTCCGACTATGATCGGGAATGGCTGGAAGCCGTGCTGCAACAAGCAGCCGATGCTGCCGGGGTGCGTCTGCCCTTCCGAGAGGAAATCGCCAGAGCCATCCTGTTGTATCTGGAGGAAAAATGCCCGCTGCACGCCGTGCCGCTGGAATACCTCTTCCAGCGCATGAAGAGCATGCTCTGCCAGGCCGGTCTGCCGCGCATTGCCGAACACCTGCGCCCGCAGACACCGCCCGTAGTCATCAATCTGCACGAAATGGCGGAGAAAAGCCCCCTTCCCCTCTTCTTCTTCAACGAACTGGAGCAGCACCTGGAGCAGCTGCGCCGCCTCGGCCTCACCACCTACGAATTTGCCGGGGTGGAAAACTGCAGCAAGCTCCTGGGTGACCGCCAGCGCAGCTGTCCCACCCAGCAGCGCATGCTCGACGAGCTCAACGCCTTCCTCCGCACCCACCAGCAGCTTGCCAGCTGATCGGTTATTGCTCCGGGAATTGATTACCAAGAAGTATAAGAGCCGGGAGCGAACTGGGAAGGCATGCCATACACTCCGGTATCTCACCGTATGTTTTCAAGGAGATGCTGACCGCCCCGCCGGAATGGTGCTCTATGGCAGTCAGTTCACGAGAAAGAGCGCGCACCTTCTTTGGCCTGATGTAACAGACACGCTTGTTGGTAATGGCGTAGGCTGAGCGTTCGTATCCAAAAAGCAGCAGCAGAAAACAGGCGGCAATCGCCAGATACAGGAACCCCATAACCAGTATCCCCAGCTTTTCCCCAGCGGAAACAACAGCACAGGCAACGCCGAGAAGATTAACCAGCGCCCAAGCCCCATACCGGCGGCGAGTCCGCACCGACTGCATCTGCGTCGACGCCTGACTGCATCCCACCCATTGCACCACCTCTCCAGGCTCCAGCGATTCCTGCAAGCGGCTGAGACAAGCGGGCTTCAACACCCCAAAATCCGGAGCGGGCCATTGCATCTCCGGCATAGGAGGAACCTGAGCAGCCAATTCGTTGATAAGGGCTTCCACGCGGCGCATCTCCGGCACAAAAGCGAAACAACCGGAGTCCAGCGATTCCTCCTCCTCCGATTCCATCTTCTCGCCGGTCTCGAAATACAAGGTTCCCGAGCCATCCGCACGCGCCTTCACCTGCCTGATGATTCCCTTCCGCAACGGATAGGAAAGCAGCATGTCCCGCGGCCGCAGAATCATCACCCGCCGATTGGTCACCAGATACAGCGAACGCCTCAGATGCCGGGCATCACCCATTGCAAAATTCATGATCATATACCCGACCTCAAAGAAAATCAATACCACTGCATAGACAGATACCAATGTTGCTGTTTTCTCCACGCCCCTCAGAACCGACCACACCACGAGGCCGACTACCGTCAGCATAATGGAGTTCCATGCAATGGCAAATGCCAGAAGCGCCCACGCACCCCCCGTCATCATGGTCCTTGAACGGGGACGGGTCACATAGCGCACCTCCTCACCGGGCAGCAGAGCATTTTCCACTTCCTGCCGCACATGAACGGGTAACTCTTCAAAACGCATCATATCATCAGGGGCAGTTGAGCTTCTTCTCAGCCTCGTCAATCAGGCGGGCCACGCGCAGGGCATCGGGCACGTTGAGAAAGCCTTTATCGGGGGAAATGCGGCGGCCGTAGGTATATTCCATAACCAGGTCCCCCCTGCCCCCGGGACGCTGCACACGGGCGGTAATGATGCCCGGCTCCAGCGGCCAGGCATGCCGCTGCACGCCGCGCAGCCAGTTGGCGCGGTACACCAGCAGGCGGCGGTCAGTGAGTAGATACAGCGTGCAGCGCAGCTGCCGCTGCTGCATGAGCGGAATAATCAACAGCAGCGGACAAAGCAGCGCCAGCAGAAAAAGCGGCAGCGTGGCACTGTTCACCACCGGCTGCTGCGGGCGGCCATGCCACAGCAGTGTTTCTCCAGGCAGCAGTTCTGCCTGCAGGCGGGTCTGTTCATCGGGAGTCATCATCGTTCTTGCAAAGTTCCTGAATCAACGTGGCCACATGCTCCACCTCCGGCACGGCCTGCAGCCCGAAAGGCACAGAGCGACCGGTGTGGCGGGTGCTTCCCACCTGCATATTGTAGCCGAAAATCAAATCCCCACTGCCGTCCTCCTGCACCGTATAGCGCTGCAGCAAACCGGGGCGAAGCTTCCAGCCATCCATCTTCACGCGACCAGGGAAACCGGGATACAGCAGCATCACCCGCTCAGTTGTGACCAGCAGCAGGGTACGGCGCAGCCTGCGCCTGTGCCGCCAGGGCGCCGACAACAACAAATACGAGCCCCACCAAGCGGGCAGCGAACACAGGCCGAAGCCCCAACCGACCTCCCGCGCCAGCCATACCCAGCCTGCACAAATGGCCAGAGCCAGCACACCACCCAGCATCGACATGACCGTATCCACGGTGAACAACTCCGGCGCAGGGCGACCCCGCCAGCGTATTTCCTCGCTGCTGCGGAGCTCCTGCTGCAGATATTGCTGTTCCGACAAAGTCATCATGAGTTTCCGCGTTCAGCTATGGCCTTTTCCAGAATTTCCTCCACCAGCCGCACATCGCGGATATCCATAAAACCGACACTTTCATCCTCCCTCAGGCCAAAGACCAGGTTTCCGCAGCCGTCCCTTGCCTGGTCATTGCTGAATACCATATCCGGCTCCAGCGGCCAGGATTCCACCTCCCAGCCGCATACAATCGCCCGACGATTGGTAATCACATAGACCGTACTCCGAAGTCTGGCGGCATGCATCCGTGGAGCGATGATACACGCAACGATGGGCACCATGAAAAACACAATGGCC
Source organism: Akkermansia sp. (assembly GCA_045631705.1). GTDB lineage: Bacteria > Verrucomicrobiota > Verrucomicrobiia > Verrucomicrobiales > Akkermansiaceae > Akkermansia. The sequence continues at coordinate 18,481 of JAZQVE010000077.1, forward strand.
ATTACCCAGCTGAGAATCTCGCCCATCATTGAGTCCGTATGCACTCTATCCTGCCAGAGGAAATACAGCATCACCGCGCCGAAAAGTCCGAAAAGCGAGAAAAAAAGCACCCCCACCACGCGGTTTGCTCTGTCGGTCTCAAAATGCCTGATAACAGGCTGCCCCGCCCAGCGCACCTGTTCACCGGGCTGCAGGGCTTTCTGCACCTTGCCACACAGCCTGGGGCTCAGCCCGAAATCTCTGAGGTCGGGGGATTTCATGCTTTCACCCTTTCTGCGATAGCCTTTTCCAGGATTTCCTCTACCATGCGTACATCACGGAGATTCATGAAGCCCACCTCATCAAAGAGGTGTTTGCAGTCAGGATCGGTGCTGGGACGCAGGGCAAAGACCAGATTCCCGATACCCTTTTCATTCTGGAGATTACTGATTACCATACCGGGTGTAAGCGGCCATGACTCATCCGTCTTTGCGCAGACCAGCACACGCCGATTGGTGATGGCATACACCGTGCGGCGAGCTTCGCGCCGGATAACATATGGCAGCACCATAAGCCCCAACCCCAGCATCGCAGGAAATGAGGCCAGGATAAACAGTCCCGGGGACTCCTCCAGGCTGGCTCTCCAGCACACAAAGGCAGCCATCCCCATGCAGAAGCATACACACCAGTACAAAAGAGGGAGGTTAACCCCGAGATATGCCGGCGCCCCCGCCCAGTACAAGCGCTCGCCGGGTTGCAGGCATTTCTGCAACCTGACACACTGAAAGCGGTTCAATCCGAAATCTCTGGGGTCTGGGGACTTCATACCTTTTTACGTTCCGCAATGGCTTTTTCCAGAATTTCCTCTACCAGGCGCACATCGCGAAGATTCATGAAACCATACTCGACAGTGCGCCCCATTCCCTTGGGGCCATCCTCCCAGCGTGTGGCAAAAACGAGATTTCCGCTGCCATCCTTCCGCTGAAAATTACTGGCCACCATCCTGCGGCTCAGAGGCCACGAATCTGCCCCCGAGCCGACAATCAAGGCACGGCAATTCGTGATAACATAGAAGGTATTATGCAAGAGCCACAGCCGGACAAAGGGCGTGAGCAGCGCCCCCACAAAAAGCAACACAAAGAAGAGAGATAAGCCATAGGCAAACAGAAGCACAAAGCCCCCGGCCTCCGTTTCACCGGTCACCAGATGATAAAAGACAAAGCCTCCCAGGCTGCCTAACACTCCCGAGAAAAGCCACGCGCCGATACAATTTCCCCAGTCGATGCTCCGGAAAGCCATGGGCTGCCCCACCCAGCGAACCTGCTCGCCGGGGCGCAGATTAGCCTGCACCATGGCGCAATGCCTGGGGTTCAGTCCGAAATCTCTGAGGTCAGCCGGCATTATTGCTCCTCGGTCAGCTCATAGAGGAACTGCTCTACGCGGCGCGCCTCAGGTACATTCATGAAGCCCTGTGCCACGGTGTGGGTGCCATGCTTGCCATGGCGTTCCTCATAGCCCAGAATCAGGTCACCGCTGCCGTCCTTACGCACGGTGCATGATTTCACCATGCCGGGTTCCAGCGGCCAGACGTGGGACTTCATGGAACCAAAGAAGCCGGGATACAGCTCCATAGCGCGGCGATTCGTGATGACCTGTACCGTACGCTTCTGCTTGCGCAGTCCCCACCAGGGAGAGGAGAACAGACCTATGCCGATACACCAGAACGGAATGGAAAAGGCTGCAAATATCAGATTGTCCTGTGCCGCCATAAAGGTCCAGAACGAAATAAAGGCCAGCCACGGCAGGGAAAAGATGAACGCCCCCAGAGAACCTGCGCTGAACAGGCGGGGAATGGGCTTACCCACCCAAAGGACCTCCTCCTTCTGCATCAGGTTGCATTCCACCATCTGGCGGTCGGCGAAGGACAAATCGGTATCGGCGAGTTTCATGGCGTTTATTTGGTTTGAGATTCTTCCAGCTGCATGATGAGGGATTCCACCACGGCGGCATCCTCGGCGGAGAGATTGAGGAATCCCTCAGGGTCCGGCACACCGTTGGTGCGAACAACCGAGCTCTTACCCAGCACCAGGCTCACCAACCCGGCGGCGGGCACTTTGCGGTCAATCAGCATCACCTTATCCACGGGGAAGGCCATCTGGTAGAGCTTCCAGAACATGCAGCGGAACACCAGGGCACGGCGGTTCGTGAGGGCATACACATGGCGCTTCTGCCAGCCCAGCCCAATCCAGGGCGAGGCAATCAGCAAGGAACCTATCACAATGAAGGGAATCGCAAAAAGCAACATCTCGATATCAGCGCCCATCACGAAGAAGAAAATCGTGCAGTCAAAGCTCAGGAATACGATACCCGTCAGCATCATGATAATGCTCGCGGGGGTCCACAGACGCGGTACAGGCTTGCCTGTCCACAATAATTCCTCGCCGCGCAGAAGCGAGTTCTCTATCATCTGGCGTTCATCTACAGTCGGTTCAACAGATTGGGTATTCATAACGGTTATGGGGTTTGGGAAGATTCAAGTTGGCGGATAAGGGACATAACCTCTTCGGCATCATCTGCCGTCAGGCGCAGAAAGCCCTCGGGGGCGCCACCGCCGCTTTTATAATGGGTATAGGGACAATTGCCCATCACCAGATTCACCAGCCCGCCGCGAAGCTCCTGGCGGGCTTTCACCATTCCCGGTTTCGGCTCATAAAGCAGCGAAACATTACCCATGGCGCTACAGCGCAGAACCCGGGCGCCCCTGCTGGTGACGGCGTACACAGACTGTTGCTGCATCCATCTGGAAATCAATGGCGCACACATCAATACAGCAAGAGGAAGCAGCAGGCAAAGAAAGGCAGGACTGGCACCACAGCAGACCTCGACCAGCACCGCCACGCCCCACATCGAGCCGAACAAGCAGAAGAAGCCTGCGGGAGATGCCCAGGGGGCCGGCACAGGTTGCCCCACCCAGAGCAGTTTTTCATCATCGAATAACCTGTCCTGCAATTTCTGCCGGCAGGCGAGGGAAAGGTTGGTATCGCAAAGATTCATAGGGGTGGGAGGGGGTAGTAAAAAGGAGCGCCACCCCCGCAGGGGAAATCCACGGGGGTGGCGCAGGTTGAAAGCGATTAGTGAATGCGCTTCAGGAGCCAGGGCAGCAGGTCCTTGATGGCGACGCGCTCCTGCTCCATGGAATCGCGGTGGCGGATGGTCACCGTGTCCTTGAGGGCGGGATCACCTTCCTCGCCCAGGGTCTCGAAGTCCACCGTGATGCAGAAGGGAGTACCCACTTCGTCCTGGCGGCGGTAGCGGCGGCCCACGGCACCGGCCTCATCATAGAACACGTTCATGAACGGACGCAGCTCGGCCTCGATTTCGCGGGCAATGCGCACCTGGTCGGCGTTCTTCTTAAGCAGCGGGAAGATAGCGGCCTTGATGGGAGCCATGCGGGGGTGGAAGTGCATGACGGTGCGGATGTCGC
>JAZQVE010000078.1:0-14032 GCA_045631705.1 Akkermansia sp.
TTACGCAGAAAATTGTAACAGAGTTGCACAGGTGCAACAGACTCTGGATAAGTGTTCACAAATTGCAGTAGAATTTCATTTTTCGAAGGGGCCTCCCAATCGCATACTGAGCCAGACTGAAACACTGGAGGTAATAGATATTTTACGCCAAGTCGCCCCACTTCGGCACAAAGGTACGACTTTGGCTCGTTTGCGGGGTGTTACTTATCTGGTCTTTTCTGATAAATCCGGCAAGGAAGTTGGGAAGCTTTCTATGTGGAGTCTCACAGCTACCCCGAAGACAGAAGATTATCGAATATACCGCTCTCACGCAGAAATGAGCCTCGCTCCGGAAGCCCTGAATCGTTTGTATGCGATAGTCTATCCGGACAAAAATAACCGCTAATTTTTCCCATTGATGACCATGCCCACCATCCACAGAATCCTGACCACCACAGCCCTGTGCCTTGCGGCGGGGGCTGCGTATGGCGCTTCCGAACCGTTTTCTCCGGAACAGGCTGAGCAAGCAATCAGAAAGCAAGGGGAACAGAATCAACGACTTCGCTATAACTATCTTTCGTATAAAGGAAGCCTGCGGGAATGCCGAGCAGAGCCTTATTTTCCTACCCGAGCCCGAACAACAGATGGTTCCTGGATAGCGTTGAGTGAGTTGCCCGCGGACACGCTGGTATTCCGGGGCCATAAGTTCCCCGAGCACAAGCGCCGTCGGGTTAAGGGCGGGGGTGCTTATTTCTTCTGCAACCCGGAAACCGGGGAGCTGATGGCATATGTCTTAATGAAGTAATGGCATCCGGCAACAAGTATGCAGGAAACTTGCAACAAAATGCCTGCCGCGCTTGAACAGAGGAGCAGGAATTGATATAATACACGTAACAGATACATGCTTAACCTCAATGAATCGCCGACTCAAAATCACGAGCTATGTAGTATGCTTTTTGGCAGTTTTTTTGCTGGAGGGATGCATATCGCTCTACACCGGGCGCTACACCGTTATCGACCTGGGCGGGGCTATTGACAACATCGGTAAGCAGACGCCCCATCTGCTGGAAGAAGCATGCAGGGAAACATTGGGCGACACTCAAATTGCTACCTCCGATTACCATTACCAAGTCTGGGAAAAAGACGACATGTTCTATGTGCAGCTTCCCCTGGCCTATCTGCCGGCAGATGAAACGGTATTCCTCCATCGCAGCGGATTCGGAGAGAAAAACACATTGGCATGCACCTGGCCGAATGTAGTGACGCAAGAGAAAATACAAGCAGCACCGTTGGAGCATTTCATCGCCATTCTCAGCAAAGAACAATACGAAGATGCCTGCGAGTGGTGTAAGTTCGACCTTAGCCTCTTCGGTAAAAAACTAGCCGGCAAAAGTCACAGAGTTTACCCCATGAACGAGGTCGACATGACAGGAGCAAAAAAGATAGTGGATCTCCACCCGGCAACGGCCTATGACAAACGCCCGCAACTCTGCCGCGTGGCAAAAGAAGCACCGACCAGACGCACATGGTACAACTACTGCCTCATGCCGCTCAGTTGGGCTGCCGAAGTTGTGGATATTCCCCTCACCATCATCGCCACTCCCATCGGTTGGTTGGTGGATGCAATATACGAGCCCCTGCATAACTGACGCAAACAGCTAGGGGCCTCATCCGGCTAGGTTTCTGGTGCACATCACAGCTCCGTCCATCGCTTGCAAGTGTCTTTTTATCCCCTTGCAAGCGATGTTTCATTTTAGGTTGCCACCCGGTGAAAATTCACCTTAAACACCTGATTCTGTGTAGTTTGCCAGTTCGAAACATCTTTGCTTGTCACAGAGTTGCTATCGCTCAAAAATCGCCTACTTGTCGCGGCGTTGCCTTGGCGAAGACGGAAACTCACAGAATCAACAGATTGTAGATTCGAGACATCTTTAGCGCCCCTAAAAGGCGTTCGCGCTTAGGAAAACGGGCTTCCAGCTACGAGTTCGGGCTTGCGCCCTCCTTTCTACGCCGTGACGGGTAGGCATGCTTCCGTCTCCGCTAATGCTTCGCCGAGACAAGTAGGCTTTTTGACCTTTTGGTGCCGTTTTGCGCCCGGAAGGGCGGTGGTATCGCTCGCAAGCGCTAGGGTGGGCGTAGCTTTAACGAAGCTCCCTGCAATGCCTAAGCGGGCGTAGGTGCTGAAAATCAAAAATGCTTTATGGCGTATGCTCTGCCTGCACCTGTTTTGAGATATCGCTCATATGCAAAGGCTTTTTCTTTGTCACGAAAAGCGATGGCGGTTTCAATATACCATGGTGCAAATTTGGAGGTGTGCGGTACATGCCCTGCATTGTGCATAGCCAGGCGTTCTTGCAAATCGTGTGTTACGCCTGTGTAATGGCGTTTACCGGTAGCGACATCACGCAGAATGTAAACGTAGTAGAAATGAGAGGTAGGCATTGGCATTGCAGAGTTTTTCGTTTGCCGCATGTATTGCGCCACGGTGGTTTGCCCGCTTCCGCTGAAGCTTCAGCGTGGCAGCCTCCCTTTTTTATTTCGCGTTGCTGCATAAAAAAGTTGACTTGGCAAACCAAAAGGCTTGCCAAGCCGAAGTTTTTTCTCCGAAAAAACGGAGGCTGGAGCATAGCGGATTCGAACCGCTGACCTTCTCAATGCCATTGAGACGCTCTACCAACTGAGCTAATACCCCGTTCTGTTTTTCGTCCTCTGGTGAGGACGGCGGGAGTATACACAGCCAGGCTGCTTTTGGCAAGTAAAAAATCGTCATTTATCATACTTTTTTCCTGAAAAGTAGTCATGTGAGCGAAATTCGGGCAGGCAGAGGCTGGTCAGGGAGGTCATGAGAAGGAAGGGAGGAATCCGGTATACCTTGTCCGGCGGCGCTTATTTCATTTTTGACTTGATGACTCAAAAGTGATACGATGCTTTTGGATGGCGCAGATGACCCGGGAGGCCCAGTTACTTTATGCGGCGTGGTGTGGAGATGCACTGCGCGTGGGGGAGCTTTTGTCGGCCGGTGTGTGTGCAGATGTGAGGGATGGTAAGGGGCGCACGCCGCTGATGCTGGCGGCACACAATAATGCCACGGAGGCCGTCGGGCTGCTGCTGGCGGCCGGGGCGGATACCTCAGCGCGAAATCATGGAAACAGGCCGTTAATCGACTATGTGCACCACGTGGAGGTTGCCAGGCTGGTGCTGGCTCATCTGCCGCAGGAGCAGCGCGCGGCGGCTGCGACAAGGATTTTATTTACCTGCCGGTCGGAACCGGAGCTGCTGCAATGTGCGCTTGATGCAGGGGCTCAGGTGAATGCCCGCAATAAGCGGGGAGATACACCGCTCATGGCTCACTGTTACGCACCTGTTTCAGAGAAAAGCCTGGCTTGCATGCGCATTCTGCTGGCAGCCGGTGCCAATCCGGATGTGAGCAATTGTCACCAGGATTCCCCTATGATGCGGGCTGTCATTCTGGATTATCCTGAGTATGTCGAGCTGTTGCTGTCAGCCGGTCTGGGGGCGAATGATTGCCTGAAGGACAGGCAGGAGCGCCCGCTGCATTGGGCTTGCTCAGGGCGTATGGTCCGTCTGCTGCTGGCGGCCGGGGCTGATATCGAGGCGGTGGATGCGGATGGTCGCACGCCCCTCATGAATGCAAGTGGCTATCATTTCCCCCTGATTGAGGCTCTGCTGCAGGCGGGGGCCGATGTGAATGCGTGGAATGATGAAGGAAGCGTGCTTTCCCACTTCTGCGGTATGAGCGAGGAGGTGGCCTGCCTGCTCTATGCAGCCGGAGCCCGCTACTGTGCAGATAGTCCGGGTGATGTGGCAAGCGCTGTGAGAAATGGGTTTGTGTTCTGGCTGAAGGATTTGATTGCGGATGGGGCGGATATCCTTCACCCGGTGGAGGATGGTCGCACGCCTTTGCAGATTGCCGCCTGGAGCGGGCGAAGCGGCGAGGCGGCCCTGCAGCTGCTGCTGTCTGCCGGAGCTGCGGCGACTATTGATTATCGCGATGAAGAGGAGGGGGTGACGGCGCTGCATGCTGCTGTGATTGCATGCCGGGCAGAGAAAGATGCCAGCCCGGAAAATGTGGCTGCCCTGCTGGCGGCGGGGGCCGATGCTAATCTGGCGGATTGCGATGGATGGACGCCTCTGCACTCCTGTGTCTATTATCGATTGCCCAGGCTTATTCCCCTGCTGCTGCAGTATGGGGCAGACGCCGGGCAGTGTGATAACGAGGGGAGAACTCCGGAGGAATTCGCCAGGTCTCTGAAAAATTGCTGAATGATGATTCTAGAATGCAGAATGCAGAAATTTCAATGGCGGAGCAGACCGGCCCCATATCCATGAGGCGGGCGCTGAATTAATCCATCACAAAGAAGCGCCACTTATCGGGAGCCTTTCTGATGCCGCGGAGGGTGTATCCACCGCATGGCCACCAGCGTTCTTCGTCGTAGTCAAGAGTTCCGTTCTCAGTGATAAGCGGGGCTTTCCGGATGAACATGTATTCCTGAGTCGCGATGGGCAGGGGAGCCAGAAGCACCCCGGCCAGGCTGCCGACCACCATGGTCGCTATGCGGATATCCCCGGCTTTCGTGCGGAACGCCAGCTTCATGATTCCGTGCAATAGGAATACGAACAGGCAGGAGAAGATAACCGCGCAGAATAATCCGGCGGCTATCTCACCCCAGTTCTTCAGGATAAGGAATGTACCGTCCGCTGCAAACGCTACGGAGCTTATGTGGAAAGCCGTGAGCAGACAAAGAGCCAGGTGGATGTGCCGGAGTTTCAAGGTGCTTGTTCAATATGAATCATTCTGTATCTCCGCTGCTTAGCGATATTCCGATAAATAGCCTTATTTTCCGCAGAGAGGCAGGGAGTCGGCATTGGCGGCAAGCCAGGCTTCGAACTTGCGCAGGGCCTCGCCGCGGTGGGAGATGCTGTTTTTCTCCTCGGCAGAGATTTCGGCCATGGTGCAGTCATAGCCATCGGGGATGAAGAGGGGGTCGTACCCGAAGCCGCCGGTGCCGCGGGGGGAGAGGGTAATCTGCCCTTCTACCGTGCCGATGAAGCAGGCCAGTTCCTTGCCCTCGCAGGCCACGGAAATGGCGCACACGTAGCGGGCGGTGAAGGGTTTATCTGTTTCCGGCCTTGCGGCCAGTTCAGCCAGCATTTTGCGGTTGTTGCCCTCGTCGTCGCCGTGGGTGCCGGCATAGCGGGCGGAGTAGACCCCGGGCATGCCGCCCAGGGCATCCACGCAGATGCCGCTGTCGTCCGATACCACCAGGCCCGGGAACACGGCAGAGATGCTTTCGGCCTTGATGGCGGCATTGGCGGCAAAGGTGGTGCCGGTTTCCTCAGGGTCCGGCGCGCCGGGGAAGTCTGCCAGGGTCTTCAGCTCGAACTGCGGGGGCAGGATGCGGGCGAATTCGCGGGCTTTGTGGGCGTTGCGGGTGGCGATGAGGAGGGGGATGCGGCAGGTCATGTGCAGTGGTGGTGGGGTATCAGTGAATCGTGGAGTCCTTTTTGTGGAACACGCGGGTGAAGAAGAGGAAGATGACGACGTAGGAGAGGATGGCGCAGAAGACATCTGCCACCATCTGGGAGTACCAGATACCCTCGCCTTCCCACCAGAGGGGCAGCAGCAGCAGGCAGGGAATGAGCACCACAAACTGGCGCAGCACGTTCAGGAACACACTCATGATAGGCCGCCCGATGCTCTGGAAGAAGTTGCCGATGATAATCTGTGTGCCTACCAGCGGGAAGGCCAGGCCCATGATGCGCAGGCCATGCGTGGCGATGGTGATGAGCTGGGTGGAGTTTGCGTCCTGTTCCTTCACGAAGGCGCGCACGATGTATTCCGGGTAGAGCTGGATGCCTACCCAGCAGCAGAGGGTGAGAAGGAAGGCGGAAACGACGGCATAGCGGAATACGCTGCGCACGCGGCTGTAGAAACCGATGCCCAGGTTATACCCCGCAATGGGCTGCATGCCCTGCGCGATGCCCAGCACCACCATGGCGATGGCCAGCAGCACGCGGTTCACAATGGTGTATGCCCCCACGCCCATGGCGCCCTCGTAGGTCAGGAACTGGCGGTTGAAGATAATCACCACCAGGCAGCCGCACAGGTTCATGAGGCAGGGCGGCAGACCCAGCAGGCAGATGCGCCGCATGATGGGCCCGCAGAGCTTCCACATGCGCCCGCGGAAGTGAATCACGCTGCTGCGGCGCAGGAAATGCACCAGCACCCAGAGCATGCCCACGGCCTGGCCGGCGGTGGTGGCCAGTGCGGCACCGGTCATGCCCCAGTCCAGCACGTAGACGAAAAGGTGGGCGCAGGCGATATTGACCACCATGGAGATGAGCAGGCTGTACATGGCCTTGTACGGGTAGCCGCTGGCGCGCATCACATGGTTCAGGTTCATGAACGAGAAGGTGAGCGGGCAGGTCAGCATGAGCACCAGCATGAACTCCTGCGCCGGCTGCAGCGTGTTCTCATCGGCACCGAATGCCAGCAGAATCTCATCCATCCACGGCAGCGGCAGCCAGCCGCACACCACGCCGAAGGCCAGACCCAGTATGGTGCAGTGCCCCAGCACGCGGAATGCGCGGGGAAAATCCTGCTGCCCCAGGGTAATGGAGGTAGTGGCCGCGCCACCCAGGCCCACCAGCGTGCCCAGAGCCACCAGCAGGTTCATGATGGGGAAGAGAAGCCCCATGGCCGTGATGGCGTATGCCCCGCAGCACTGGCCGATGTAGATGGAATCCACAATGTTATAGAACGACATAGCTGCCATGCCTACAATGGCCGGCAGCGAATACTGCGCCAGCAGCAGCCCCATGGACTTCTGCTCCAGATCCACCAGCTTTTGGTCTTTCTCCATGCTCGGCATGAATTTTACTCTTCTTATGAAATGCTGTCAAGCCGTGAATGGCAGATTTATCGATTGCGGAAGTGCAGAGTTCAGAACGCGGAACAATCGGATTGTGCCAGGCCGGCAGGCCGTGCGCCAGTGGCTGATTCAGCGGGGATTGCCAATCTGTCGGGTCCCGGGACTTCTGTTCTGTGAACATAACCGGAGAGGGACTGAAGCCCTGCGTTCCGAATAGAACCAGCTGCCCTGCAATCCGCCATTTTCAGGGTTTTCAGAGGCGCCCGGATTGTATCTTCTTTTTGTTTCATATTGCATTGTGGCTGAAAGAATCCACCTCGCATGCGCGTATACATGGTTATGACATTCCGGTCTCTCCTTTTCGCGGTGGTGGTCAGTACAGTATGCTCTGCCCCTCTTTCTGCCCAGCAGCAGAACGCTGCTGCGCTGCCTGTGCTTGCGGCGGATGAACATCCGTTCCTGGAATGGGGTGGTGCTTATCCCCGCTGGTCGCGCATGACTCCTGCCCAGGGCGTGGCAGATGTCCGCCTGGCGTTGCAGCGCGCACAGCAGCGCATCGAGGCTATCTGCCAGGTTAAGCCGGAGGAGGCTACCTGGGAAAATACGTTTGCTGCTTTTGATATGCTGGATTGGGAGGTGGATTGCGCTGACCAGCTGCTGAGTAACCTGGAGTACCTCATGGATTCCCCGGAGGTGCGTGCTGCCGTGGAGGAAGTGATGCCGCTTCTGGCTGAGTACAATGCTTCCATTACGTCGAACTCCCGCCTCTGGGCGGTGATGCGACATGCCAGTCAGCAGCCCTGGGTGCGCAGCCTTTCCCCGGAGCGACAGCGCTTTGTGCAGCAGGTGGTGGATACGTTCAAGGACAGTGGCGCAGATCTGCCTGCCGCGCAGAAGGCCCGCAAGCTGGAAATCGGCAAGGAGATGGCCACCCTGCGTCTGCAGTATGAGAAGAATTGCAAGGATTCGGTGAATGCCTGGCAGCTGGTGATTACGGATAAGGCCAAACTGGCCGGTATGAACCCGGATTGGATGGAGCGCGCAGCTGCCAAGGCGCTGGAGCGTGGCTACGGCACGCCGGAGCAGCCCCAGTGGCTCATCACGCTGGACTACGCCAGTGTGGGTGATGTGCTGCGGCACTGTGATGTGAAGGAGACGCGCCGCCAGTGCTGGCTGGGCCGCTGCTCCGAGGGCAACACGCCGGAATTCGATAATGCGCCGGTGGTGGACCGCGTGATGGAGCTGCGCAGTGAGCTGGCTACGCTGCTGGGCTTCGGCACGTATGCTGACCTGGTGACGGCTCGTCGCATGGTGGGCAGCGGTGCGGCTGCGCTGGATTTTGTGGATGAGATGATGCGCAAGGTGAAGCCCGGTTTTGACCGCGATGTAGCCCAGCTGCTGGATTTCATTTCTGCCCGTGAGGGGCGCCGCGTCACCCAGGTGGACCCCTGGGACGTGAATTACTACATCACCCAGCTGGCTGAGAAGGAATGCGGATTCGACAGCGATTCCCTGCGCCCTTATCACAAGAAGGAGAATGTGCTCGCGGGCATGTTCTCGGTATTCGAAGGTTTGTACAATGTCCGGATTACGGAGGTCCCCACCCGTTGCCTGCAGCCTGGTGAGCAGGCCTCGGAAGGCGAGGCCGAGGTGTGGCACCCGGATGTGAAGCTGTTTGCTATTTACGATGAAGCCACGGGGCGCCACATGGGCTCGGTCTACATGGACCTTCACCCCCGCAGCACCAAGCGCGATGGCGCCTGGGTGATGCGCGTGCGCCATTATCCCGTGGTGGAGGGGAATCGTCCGCCGCATCTTTGCGTGCTGGTGGGTAATCTGAAGTCTCCCACGGCCGGCAAGCCTGCACTTTTCACGCACCTGGATGTCCTCACGCTGTTCCATGAGTTCGGTCATGCGCTGCACAGCATGCTGAGCGATGTAGAGCTCTATTCCCACACGGGTACCCGCGTGGCCCGCGACTTTGTGGAGCTGCCCAGCCAGATGAATGAGAACTGGGTGTGGATTCCCGAGGGGGTGATGTCCTATGCCCGCCACTGGGAGACGGATGAACCCATGCCGGCGGATATGCTGGTGAAGCTGCAGAAGAGCCGTTTCTTCCTGCCGGGTTTTGATATGATGTCCCAGCTGCGCATGGCCAAGCTTGACCTGGAGATGCACATCAACTACGAGAGCAAGTTCCGCGGGCGGAATCTGGATGCCGCCAGCCGCGAGCTGCTGGATCCCTGGAACCTGCCGCTCACCACGTCATCTCCCTCGGTGATGCGTAGCCTTTCCCACTGTATTTCCGGTGGTTATGCCGCGGGATATTATTCCTACAAGTGGGCTGAGGTGCTGGCTGCAGATGCCTTCACGCGATTCGAGAAGGAGGGCCCCACGAATGCAGACACCGGCGCAGCCTTCCGCCGCGCTGTGCTCAGGACCGGCGGCAGCCGGCCGGAGCGCGAGTCCTTCCGCGATTTCATGGGCCGCGACCCGAACCCGGATGCCCTCCTGCAGCAGCAGGGTATGGCGGAGTGATTTTATATTGGCCCGCGCGAAAAGAGCAATTTAGCCAGGTTTCAAATCTGTCGGGGTACGGGACTTCTGTCCCGAAAACATAGCCGGTGAGGGACTGGAGTCCCTTGCTCCGAATAGAATCCGCAGCTTTATAAATTGCATTATCAATCATTTGCAGAGCCCGCTTGCGCGGGCTCTCAGCGTGATGCGGTGGCAGCATGGTGTGCAATGGCTCTGGGTATCTCTACTTGTTTTCAAACCGTTGCGGGGCAGGAGTGTGTCTACACCCGCAACCATGAAAGCGAAATCACTCTGCTACATGTTGGCGGCCACAGCGGTGGCCGGTAGTGCCGGGGCTCAGGAGCCCAGCGGCTATCTGGATACAGCCTGGGGCTGGGATGCGGTGTTTCTGGAGGTGGAGGAGGTGCCGGTGAGCTTGCAGCGCACCATGGCGCCGCAGGACCAGCTTACCCGCCGCCATGCCGGTGTGTCCACCCGGGCGCAGGTGCTGCACCAGGCCCGCAACCACGATACCGATGCCTCCAAGGCGCCCTGCCGGGGCTGGCGTTTCATGCCGGCCACGCCGCAGAAATTCATGCCGTATCTGGACTCACTCTTCGTGCCGGGCAATACCTGCGCTGAGCCGTGCGAAATCATGAATCAGGATATGGTGTCCACTGCTGCACAGTGGGTCAAGAGTGCGCTGAGCCAGTATGGCCTGCAGTATGATATGACCGCCTCCTATAACTTCACCTCGGTGAAGCCTAGTCCCCGTGGTCACCGGGGCGATTTCTCCTCCTTCAACTTCTCCACCACCGGCACCTGGTTCCTGGCTAAGGATTGCGACAACAGCCAGGGCGTGTTCCTTACCTTTGAGGCAGCCTGGGGACCCGGAACGAATTTCACGGAGCGCCGCAGCAGCGCCCAGCAGAGCCTGGGCAGCCTGTGCAATCCGCAGGGGTGCCTGCGCGGGGCTAATGGTGTGTTCCTGCCGCAGCTGGCACTGGGCTACAGCGGCTTCGATGGCAAGTGGGTGGCCATGCTGGGTACGCTGGACCTGAGCAACTATTTTGACCAGAACGCCTACACTCCGGGCTGGGCGGGTGGCCTCATGAACCAGAGCTTTGCGTATAATTCCTGCCTGCCGCTCACCTGGGCGAACTTCGGGTTCCTGACGGCCTGGCAGCCCTGCCATAATTTCTATGCCATGTATGCCACTGGCAGCACGAATACCGATGTGAACCAGAATCCCTTCAGCGACCTCAGCAGCAACTACTGGTCTCATGTGGCCGAACTCGGCTTCGTGTTTGAGGATGTCATGGGTATGGGTGCCGGTACCTACCGCGTGCAGGGTACCGTGGTGGACCATGAAGGTAAGACGGGCGCCGGCTTTGGTATCAATATCCAGCAGCAGTTGGGCCGTAATTCCCGCCTGGGCTTTTTCTCCCGTGTCGGCTATATGGGGCAGAAGGCCAGCCGCCTTACCGGTGTGAAATGCAGCGCTACTGCGGGTCTGATGCTCCAGTCTCCCTTCACCCATACGGGTTGGGGCAGCCGCAGCAACAACGAGAATATCTCCTTCGGTTTCCTCTGGGAGCGCGCTGCTTCCTCTGAGAATCCCGTTGTGCACAAGGATGAATACGGCCTGGAGCTCAGCGCCGTGGTGCAGATTACTCCCACCTTCTTCCTGCAGCCCGATGTGCAGTACATCTTCAACCCCGTGCATGCCACGGATAAGGATGGCGCTCTGGTACTCCAGATGCAAGGTGTCTTCAAGTTCTGATTTTATAAACCTGTAGGATTGGACATGCAAAAGCCCCGGGAAGCAGCTCAGTCTCTTCCCGGGGCGATTTCCTTCTCCGGCTCGCGCTGCCGGCCGGCTGTTTTCTGCATTCTGCTGAGTCTCATCTGCCTTGCGTGTCAGAGTTTACGCTTGCGGACCCGGTGGGGGCTCTGGTAAAATGCCTGCATGTTCAAGAAAACTCTTTGTGCTCTGCTCATGCTGGCCACGATGGCCCCGGCCTGGGCTGCCGAGTGGATGACGGATCTGGAGGCTGCCAAAGCTAAGGCCGCTGCCGAGAATAAGGCTGTGCTTATCGACTTCACCGGTTCCGACTGGTGTGGCTGGTGCATCCGCCTGCGCAAGCAGGTGCTCGATACTCCCGCTTTCGAGGCCTATGCCAAGGATAAGTTTGTGCTGATGGAGGTGGACCTGCCCCAGAATCCCAAGTTCGATGCCCAGCTGCGCGCTCGCAATGAACAGATTTGCAATCAGTACGGTGTTTCCGGGTTCCCGACCATTCTGGTTATTACCCCGCAGGGTGACCTGGCCGGTGGTTTCGGCGGCTACCGCGAAAGCGTGGCTGCTGCTGCAAAGTCGCTGGATGCCGCTCTGGCTACGGCTGCTCTGCTGAAGCAGGCTGAAACGCAGCAGGGTGCCGAGCAGCTCGCTTCCCTTGTTCAGGCATACAAGAGCCTGCCCGAGGGTCTGCAGGGCAATGCCGCTTCCCTTCGTGACCGCATCGTGGCGCTCGACCCGCAGGATACCACGGGTATGGCCCGTCTGGCTCGTGTCGAGGCTCAGCGCAACGCCCTGAGCGAGCAGCTGAATGGCGCTGTCACGGCCGAGGAAGCTCTGGCTGTGGTCGATAAGGCTCTGGAGACTGCTGAGCCGGAGAACAAGCCCGGCATGCTGATGGTCAAGTTCCAGATTATGCTCAACAACGCCCGCACGGTGGATGAGGTGAAGGCTGCTGCTGCAGTGGGTCGCCAGGCTTTTGATGCCAACCCCAAGACGACTCCGCAGGAAATCAAGCGCTTCGAGGCTTCCTTTGCCAAGCCGGAGCAGGTGCTGGAGCGTCTCAACAAGATTCGCGCCGGTCAGAAATCTGCCCCGAAGAAGTAAAAATCAAAAAAAATATTATTTTAGGCTTGCCAACGCTCGCTCCTGCTGATATAATCCGCCCGAAGTCCGCTATAAGCGGCTCCAATGGCAGGGTAGCTCAGTGGTAGAGCAGAGGACTCATAAGCCTTTGGTCGGGTGTTCAAATCACCTCCCTGCTACTAAAAAGCTCCGACGCAGCAAGCGCCGGAGCTTTTTTCTTGTGGCAGAATATAACATTTGCTACAGTAATTCCCCAATCTTTTCGCATATATGGCTGATGAATTGACACCCGCAGATTTTCCGCAAGGAGAGCTCCTTTTCTACACTTCCAAAGATGGTAAGGTGAAAATGGAGATTCGTGTAGAGTGCGAAACCATCTGGATGTCGCAGCAGATGATGGCTGAACTTTTCCAAACTTCTAAACAGAATGTAGCAAAACATTTGAAGCGCATTTTTGAACAAGGAGAGCTGCAAGAAGAATCAGTTGTCAACCAATGGTTGACAACTGCGGCTGATGGTAAGAATTATTTTGTGGCTTATTATAATCTGGATGCCATTATCTCTGTAGGCTATCGAGTCAATAGTATACGCGGCACCCAATTCCGCATCTGGGCCACGCAGCAGCTGAGCGAACTAATGCGTAAAGGGTTTGTATTGGACAAGGAACGACTGAAGAATCCCCCCATTAAAGGAGCAATAGCACTACCGGATTACTTTGATGGCCTGCTGGAGCAGATACGCGATATCCGCGCCAGTGAGCGTCGCATGTACCTGCGTATTCGCGATATCTTTGCGCTGTCGGCAGATTATGAACCCAACAATAAGCAGACGAATATCTTTTTCAGTGCTATACAGAATAAATTGCACTACGCCATTCATGGCCACACAGCAGCAGGCTGATTATGCTCCGGGCTGACTCAACCGAGCCCAACATGGGACTTACGTCTTGGCAACGGGAGCGTGTGTTATCTACGGACGTAGCTACTGCCAAAAATTACCTGAATGAACAGGAGATAGAATCCTTCAACCGCCTCACCTCTATGTGCCTGGATTTTGTGGAAGACCAAGCCAAGCAACGCAGGCAGGTGTTCATGAATGATTGGGAAAAGGCAATCGATGGATTGCTTACATTGACCGGTCGGAATGTATTACAAGGGAAAGGAAGCCGCTCTATGACTGAAGCTCGAGAGTTCGCTCAGGAACAGTACAGACTTTTCAGCATTCGCCGACGTGAAGCTGCCGAACGCACTGCTGAACTCGAGTTGCAAAACGCCTTGGTGGCGGAAGTTGCCCAGCTGACTGAGGAAAAGAGGGCTCAACGATAACACAAGTTGAATATGAGCCTGACGCAGAGCTACGAAGAGAAGCGCGACCTGCTTATCGGTCAGCTTTATAAGCGCAGCAATACCTCCGTAGCTTCTCGTGCCTACACTTACGATACGCTCGATTGTCCGATGACTCGCAGCACCTCTAAAGATGGCTCAACGGTCAATGATTCGTTCGGGTACAATTCTCGTAGCGAGCTGAATACAGCTACGGTGAACAATGAGGCATATGCCTACGACTACGACAATATTGGCAACCGCACCGCCGCTCTCGAAGAGAGCTCCGGCGTGGCAAGCCGTACAGCGTACACGGCGAATGAACTCAATCAGTACACTTCCATCCAGGAGAATGAGGACGCGGCTTTCGTCCCCGTTTTTGATGCAGATGGCAATCAAACTTTGGTCAAGACAGCCACTGGCATCTGGAGCGTAGT
>JAZQVE010000079.1:0-9562 GCA_045631705.1 Akkermansia sp.
CCCGTAGCGGCGAAACGCTCGTCGATGGTGTTGCGGAGCACCGGCATGAGGGTGGCATCCATGGAGCCCTGAGCCACACCCTGCATGGAAACCAGAGCAAGCACAGCAGCCAGACCGATACCCTCACCAAACATCATGGCCAGCAGCACGCAGGGACCGGCGATGCAGAAGGCAATGCCGGGCACATAGGCGCGGGCGTTCTTGTTGCGCAGATACCAGCGGTCGGCAATCACAGCGCAGGCCAGCACAGAGATGTACTTGGCAATGTTAATCCACTGCGTGGCAGCGGGACCAGCCTCAGCCTCGGAAATGGGGAACATATCCTGCAGCAGACGCGGATACCAGCCCAACAGGAACCAGTTGGCGAAACCGGCGAAGGAAATCATGAGCAGCAGCAGGTACATGCCACGGCCGGTGAAGATGCTCTTGAGCATCTGGCCCAGAGTGAAGCTGGGAGCAGCGGGAGCGGCAGTTTCCGTAGCAGTTTCGGTGACAGCAGCGGCTTCCTCGGCCTTCGGGTCGCGCAGGAAGAAGAGCACGATAAGACCATAAGCCACGCCGACAAAACCGAAAATCTCAAAGGTAAGGCGCCAGCCCATCTGGCAGGGGTCACCAGCCATCATGGCACCATATCCGGCCATCACCTGACCGGCATAGATACCGCTCATGTGCAGGCCAGTGGCCAGAGAGCGGGTGCTGCCGCGATGGTAGTCGGTAATCAGAGCCAGAGCGGCGGGAATGTAGAAAGCCTCGCTCACGCCCATCATGGCGCGCCAGAAAATGAGTTCCTCGTAGGATTCGGACTTACCGGTCATCCAGGTCACAATCGACCACACCACCAGGGAGCACATGATGATGAAGGAACGGCTGAAACGGTCGGCCAGGTAGCCACCCACGGGTGACAGGGCAGCATACACAATGAGGAAGGCGGAGGTCACAATACCGAACTGAGCCTGCGTCATCTCAATGCAGCCCGGACCTTCGGTCATGGACTTATTGAGCACAGCCAGCAGCTGGCGGTCGAAGTAGTTCAGCATCACCACCACCCAGAGCACAGCAACGGCAATCCAGGCCCACTTGCCGGGCTTGGTCACGGGAGCATTCGGAGAGATGGCGGGTTTCTTGAGGCCCTTCTTGCAGGCAGCCATGATGGCCAGCACAGCAATGCCGATGGCCACCCAGGGGGTGAGATCGGCCAGGAACGACAGTACGGGATTAGGTTCAGGCATATGTATGTTTCTTTGTTGTTATTTGGAGAGATTCAGGGTAGAGATGACAGGGGTGCGCACACCGGGATGCGTCTCACCGGAGACGATGAAGACGGTGCCCATCACCTTCACAGCAGGAGCCGTGGCAATGCCGATGCTGTTCTGGCCGGCAACAGCCCAGGTATTCGTGCAGGGACTGAAGCTGTAGATGGTTGTATTCTGACCAGGGTGATCAGCTGGGGCTTTTCCGGCCAGGCTGGCGCGGTAGAAGTTGCCGGGGTCGCCGCAAAGCAGCAGTAGTTTACCATACATGGTGGGCATGGGGCTGGCCGGGGCCACGATGGTCTCAGGCATATCGGCCGCAGCGCTCCAGGTGTTGGTGGCAGGGTCGTAACAGAGCGTGCTCTTCAGGTAGGTGCGTTCGGCTGCACCCTTGGCATCCGGATGCAGGGAGCAACCGCCGGCCACATAAATCTTACCCCCCCAGGCACCGGCGGCGGCCAGCATGCGGCCATCACCCGGCATGGGGGCCAGTTCCTTCCATCCGGCCACTGTGTCTTTCAGGTCGAGGACATAGCTGTTGCTCAGGCATGTCACAGACTCAGCCTTTTCCTGGCCACCGAACACATAGAGCTTACTGCCCATCTGTACGAATGCCGGGTAAGCGATAGTAACCGGCAGGCTGGGCAGAACCTCAGCAGTACCGTCGACATTGATGCGGGTGACGGTGGACACATGGCCCTCCATGTTGCAGCCGCCGGCAATAACCATGCAGCAGCCCTTGGAGGTGTGGGCGGCATAGCCGATGGGGTACGGCAGCTTAGCCAGCACAGAACAGCTGCCATCCAGCGGGTTGATGCTCAGAATTTCATCGTAGAACACCTTGGCTCCGCGTTCGGCCGGAGTCTTAGCTCCCGGCTTGGCATTCGGGAAGTTAGCACCACCGATGGCCAGAATGCGAGCTCCGTCCTTCGTCTTCACCACACTGGCCACCATACCGGCGCGGCCCACGGAATCACTGATTTCAGGACACTCGGCCAGCGCCTTGGATTCGACCTTCACCGGGCCTACGGGATGAGCACACGAGCAGCACTGAGCTGCCAGCGGCAACGCGGCAACTGCCGCCAGAATAATGAGATTCTTCAACATAGCAATCTTACATCTTGGCACCCCAGACCTGGTTCGAGCGCTTGCCAGGGCGCTGCTCACCGTTCACGATCACAGCCATACCGTTCCAAACGGCGCAAGGCAGCACGGCACGGGCCACGGCAATCTCACCGGCATCATACCAGGTATCGCTGCCGGGGCAGTAACACAGGCTCTGGTTGTGGAAACCGGGGTGATTCTGCGGCGTAAAGCCCTTCACTGTAGCATCATCGCCACCCAGCAGGTAGATGCGGCCACCAATCACCGGAGCGGGTGTGGGTGCTGCACCGCAGTAGTGCGGCAGGTGGGCCAGACGACGCCAGCCGGTCTCAGCACTCCAGCTCCAGGCATCAGTCAGCATCTCGCGGGCCATGCGGCCTTCCTCGCCGGGCTGCAGGCCGATACCACCGAGCACATAAATCGTGTGGCCGATAGTGGCCATCTGCTGCAGGAAACGGCCACGGCAGGGCATGGGCTCGCCATCGCTCCAGGTATCGGTCTCAGGGTCATACACCCACATGCGGGCTTCGGCATCCTGCTCACCGGGTGCCACGGAGCCACCCTGCACGTATACTTTACCGCCCATCACCACGGCAGCATGGCCGGTGAGGGTAGTGGGCAGCGGAGCCACGGCCTTGCACTGCACATCAGAACCGTCCCAGCTCAGCATGTAGCAATCTGCCACTGCGCCATCAGCATTGCTGCCGCCAATCAGCATCACACCCTGAGGCAGGGTAGCGGTAGCACCATAACCCAGAGGCTTGGGCAGCGGCGTGGCATCCTTCCAGCCATCGCTGCTGGGTAACACATAGATACGGTCAGTCCAGCGCTTGGGGCCACCTTCCCAGAGCGGTTTTTCCGGGAAATTAGCACCACCGCAGACAATGAGGGCACCGTTGCTCACACCGGCATAGGAACCGGCAAAACCTTCAACATCCGGCAGATCTGCCAGCTGTTTCCATTCCAGAGAAAGCTGTTCGTTTTGCATCGTGCCTTACTGTACCACACTCTATCTGCCACAGCAAGCAGGATTTTACCTTACAAATCAGAATCTTGCACAATACGGGTGAATTCCACCACATCCGATGCGGTAAGTGAGTCCAATTCATCCAGTAGGGCTGCAGCAAAGCTTCCGGGACGCGGGCAACGGGCAGCAGCACGTTCACCCGCCAGGCCCAGTATGGCAGCGCATGCCGCTGCACCGGTGAAACAATCCGGCGCTGCGGCCACGCAGGCTGCTGCCAGGGCACCCATGGCGCAGCCCACTCCCGTCACACGGGTCATGAGCTCATCTCCATTCCCGAGGGCAAGCAAACGCGCACCATCGGTTACATAGTCTGCAGGCCCCGTGACCAGCACGGTGCAGCCGCACTGCAGTGCCAGCTTACGGGCAGCCTGCACTGCAGCGGAACTTTCCTCTGTCGTATCAGTTCCACGTCCCCCAGCTGCTTCACCCGCCAGAGCCATAATCTCGGAGGCATTGCCTCGGATAAGCGTAGGATGCATGCTTAACAATTCTCGGCAGAACTCGGTGCGGAATCCCAGCAAACCAACGGCCACCGGATCAAGCACCCAGGGAACACCAGCCGTGTGGGCAGCATCCACCGCACAGCGCATCACCTCTGCCTGCGACTGCGACAAAGTGCCCACATTCACCAGCAGGCCACCACCGCAAGCCTTCAGCAGCTGGGCACATTCCCCGGCATCATTCAGCATAACGGGGGATGCCCCCACCGCCAGCAGCATGTTGGCGGTAAAATTCTGCACCACAGTGTTGGTCAACGACAGAATCAGCGGTTTCATCTCCCGGAGATTCTCCAGTACAGCAGCTAAGGATTCCGTTTTCATGCCAATTCACGGGCGGCTTGTTCAGGATTCTCTGCGGCGCAGATAGCAGACACCACTGCTATGCCATCGCAATGTCCCGTGGCTCGCACAGCACGAGCGCGCTCCACGTTCAAACCACCAATAGCACAGATAGGCACCGGGCAAGTGGCGGCCAGTTCACCCCACTTCTGCACACCCAGCTCTGCAGGGGCATCGTCTTTGGATATGGTGGGAAACACCGGGCCACAGCCCACATAGTCCACCAGCTCCGGATTCACGGCAGCCATTTCAGCTGCATTGGTAACCGTGAGCCCCAGAATCTTATCCGGGCCAATCAGGGCACGGGCCTGCTCCACCGGCATATCATCCTGGCCAATATGGACACCATCAGCACCGATTTCCACCGCTAGCTCCACATCATCGTTGATGATGAGCGGAACCCCTGCACCACGCAGAAAATCGCGCAGCGGCAGCACCTCAGCCAGCATGGTGGCGTGGTCCGAGTTCTCTCGACGATACTGCACGATGCTCACCCCGCCGGCCACGGCACGGCGCACCGTCTCCAGCAGACCATAGCGGCAGCGCTCCGGCGCATCCGTCACGAGATACAGATTCAGATTAAAGTTCTTATTCATGGCAGAAAAGCGGTGTTGAGTAATAACGGTCTGCGCCATCGGGCATGATAACGACAATATTCCTACCTTCCCATTCCGGACGAGAGGCAAGCTGCGTAGCAGCCCACAGAGCCGCACCGGAAGAAATACCCACCAGCACACCTTCCAGACGCCCCAGCTCACGAGCAATACTCAGGGGCGTGTCGTTATCGACGGAAATAACCTCATTATAGATACTGCAATCCAGCGTCTCCGGAATAAAATTGGCACCGATCCCCTGAATGGCATGCGGTCCGGCCACGCCACCCGTCAGCAACGGAGATGCCGCAGGCTGCACCGCCACCACATACACGGCAGAATTCTGTTCCTTCAGGTACCGACCCGTGCCGGAAATCGTGCCACCCGTCCCCACGCCGGCAACCAGCGCATCCACCTGCCCCTCACAGTCCTCCCAGATTTCCGGGCCTGTGGTAGCATAGTGGGCGGCCGGATTTGCTGGGTTCGAGAATTGTCCGGCTACAATGGCGCCGGGTATAGTACGGGCCAGTTCCTCCGCCTTATCCACTGAACCCTGCATACCGAGCACTCCGGGAGTAAGCACCACCTCCGCACCATAGGCCTTGACCAGATTGCGGCGCTCCACGCTCATCGTATCAGGCATGGTGAGAATCACGCGGTATCCTTTAGTGCAACCAATGGCAGCCAGACCGATGCCGGTATTGCCACTGGTAGGTTCCACAATGGTACCACCCGGCTGCAACCGGCCACTGGCTTCAGCATCGGCGATAATGCTCATCGCCACACGGTCTTTCACAGAACCGGCGGGATTATTCATTTCCAGTTTCAGGAACAAGCGGGCATTCAAACCATGAGCCCGACAATAATTCCTTGCTTCCAGCAGGGGGGTATGCCCTACTAACTCCGAAACCGCTCTGCGTGTCTTCATATTATTATGACCCATTCCCGGGTAGAAATGTTGAATCAATCCCCCGTGGGAGAGGTTCCATGCTGCAATGCCTCTGCAAAAGACGCAGGAAGCCCCGTGCGGGATATCTTATTGCCGGCTTCGGCCACATCGTACGCCACGCGGCGCAAATGCAAGGTCGCCGTCTCCGGGCAATACAAAGCATATGCAGCGCGCCAATCCAGGTCTCGCGGCTGCCCCACAGACCCCGGGTTAATCAGGAAACGACTATCGCTGGACAGATGCAGCGTAAAATCACCCCGGGCATCATACTGGATATCCACCTTTTCCACCTGTCCCTTGCAGAGCCGGAAAATAGAAGCCCGGTGGGTGTGACCGTAGAAGGAAATTCGGTTCTTGACGGAGGAGAATACCTTGCGGGCCTCATTCACATTTGCAATGCGCCCCCAGCGCTTCGGAGCCTCAGGCGTGGCATGCCCCAGCAGGCAATCCTGCCAGGAGGTATGGTTCGGCAGTCTCCGCAGCCAGCGCAGCTGCGCCGGACTGAGCATGTCCTGAGTTCTGTCCATCATCTCCATATACATGGGCACCCCGAACACCGCGCGGTCTACCAGCGCAGCTTCGTGGTTACCCTGCACCGCCGCCAGCAGATACGGCTGCACCAGCGAAAGGCACTCGGACGGGTTGCCGTTGAATCCAATATAATCACCCAGCCCCAGAATCCCCTCAGCGCCGTGGGACTTCATATCGTCCAGCACCGCCTGCAAAGCTTCCAGGTTGGCATGAATATCGGAAAGAACAGCAACCAGCACCGTTTAACCCTCCTTGAGCAACTGTTGCAAACGCTCCTTGAATGCAGGGATACCTTCACCCATGGCGGCAGAAATCGGAATAATCTCCACCTTCGGGAAACGCTGGCGCAGAATCTCCAGATTCTCCACAGCACAGGCCTCGTCCATCTTGTTGGCAATAATCACCCAGGGACGGGCGGCCAGCTCATCGGAATACAGCTTCACTTCCTTACGCAATGTCTGAATCGCCTCTACGGGGTCGTGCTCCAGACCGGTCATGTCCACCACAAAAAGCAGCAGATGGCAGCGCATGATGTGGCGCAGAAACTCGTGCCCCAGGCCACGATTGTTCGACGCGCCCTCGATGATACCCGGAATATCGGCCACGACGCAGCGCTGGTAATCCTCGAATTCCACCACACCCACAATGGGCTGCAGCGTAGTGAACGGATAGCTGGCCACCTTCGGAGTGGCATTGGAAATAGCCGTCAGCAGCGTGCTCTTGCCGGCATTCGGATACCCCACCAGACCTGCATCGGCAATGCGACGCAGCTCAAAGAAGAAAACACCACTTTCAGCCTCGGTGCCGTACTCGAACTTCAGCGGAGCCTGGTCCGTTGCCGTGCGGAAATGCCAGTTACCGCGACCGCCTTTGCCCCCCTGGCAGAGCACAAAACGCTCACCCGGTTCAGTCAGGTCAGCAATCTGCTCCAGCTCAATACCATCACCCTCGCGCTCCAGCCAGGTAGCTTCCTGCATGGTAGCGGCATTACTGCGGTACACAATCGTGCCGGGCGGCACCTTGCCGATAACCGTTCGGCCATCCTTACCGTGCTTGCGGGCATGCATGCCCGGCATACCATCTGTAGCCACCAGCTTCGGGTCATAGAAATAATTGCGCAGATCATTCGTGCCGGTGCTCACCTCCAGAATCACACTGCCACCATCACCACCATCACCGCCATCGGGGCCGCCGCGGGGCACAAACTTCTCGCGACGGAACGAGGCAAGCCCGTTCCCGCCCTTACCGGCCTTGGCAAAAATTCGAATATTATCTACGAACATACCCAGAGATTAGCCTATTTTCATCCCCTTGGCAAGCCTAAAGCAATGGAAGCACCGCCTTTATGCTCGACACATCAGCCGGTACAGAGTAGAATAGGCAACTGGTATGAGTCAGTTCCTCCATTCCAAGCTTCCGGACAGCACCCCGGTCATTCCCCTGCCAAATACACACTCTGCACCCACTCCGGAGATACCGAAGGCTGCAACATGCCCGATATCGGAGAACACGCCATCGGCTATAAGTAACGCAGTGCCCCTTCCCAGCCGCCCGGCAGGCGACTTCATGGAGGATATTCTGGCAGCAGCACGCGAGGAAACCATCACCCCCTCCCAGGTTGCCGGCGTAGAGAGCCTGGCTGAAATGGAAGGCGAACTCCCACCCTGTCCCATTGCTCCCAAGGAGCTGCCCAACGGCACCCTGCTGCACGGCTACCGCCTGCAGCGCTGCATCGGCGGCGGCGGCTTCGGGGTAACCTACCTGGCGCAGGAATCCTTGCTCAATCGCACCGTAGTCATCAAGGAAAATTTCCCGGATTCCCTCTGCTACCGCGAGGAGAACACACTGGACGTCTGCCTGCACAGCCCAGAGACGGGGCAGGAGGGATTTGACTGGGCGCTGAGCAACTTCCTTCGCGAAGTCCGGCTTCTGGCCACACTGGACCACCCCTGTATCGCCAAGGTATACGCCTACTTCGAGGAGCACCACACCGCATATTATGTGGTAGAATACATCAACGGTATCTCACTGGCCAAACTGGCCAGTCAACGTGCAGAAACAGGCATTCCCATCCCCCAGTCCAGCCTTTTCGGCCTCATGGTACGCCTGCTTGATGCGCTGGACTACCTCCATAGCCGGAAATTGCTGCATCGCGACATCAAACCGGACAACATCCTCATCACCCGGGCAGGTCTTCCCGTCATCATCGACTTCGGCGCGGCCCGAGAAGCTTATGGGGATCTCACCGACAGCGTCGTGGAAACCCCGGGATTCAGCCCGCCCGAACAGGGCTCTGCGGACGGCAACATGGGGCCGTGGACAGACATCTACGCCATGGGCGCCACGCTCTATTACACCCTGACGGGTCTGTGCCTGCCGCCCTCCCGCCAGCGCGAAATCTACGACACAGCCGACCCGCTCTCCACCAATCCGGCCCTGCTTGCCCTCTACGGCCAGCCCCTGCTGGCAAGTATCGACCGCGCCATTGCCCCTAAAGCAGAGAATCGCTACCAATGCGTAGCGGACTGGATGCACGACCTCGCGGCAACGCATCTCTGATGTTCCCAAATGACACCGATTAAAATCAGGTACGCCACGAGACTGAACATCGTGTTTGACCAGTGGATGGAGCGCGATGAGGAAAACGCCATCTACTTCAGAGTATACATCGGCAATCGCAAATCAATACCGCAGAACATCTACGACACCTATTTCAAGGAAAGCATCGCACGCAGGATGCTCCGATACCTTCTCACCTTCGTTGGTAAGTTCATACTTCTGGATTCCAGTCTCGAATTCAGAAGCAGAGTTTGCCGATTTCCTGTGGCAAAGATAGACAATGACACCCTGCTCTTCTCCTGGAAAATTGAAGATGCCTTCCAGATTCTACAGCAGGCCGGATTTCACCTGCTGGCACTGGAAAACGACGGTGCGCACTGGACACCCTGCGGAGTATTCCACCACCTGAAAAAGCTGAACAGAGCCGACTACTCCATGCCCGTCATTCTCATCAGCAGGAATTTCAAATTCGTTCTTCTGAACTCCCAGGAGGACATTGAAAGGCTATATAGTAGTGACTAGGTGCCCCCGTCCGCCCGACATGGGCGGATATCGTTTTTCTCCCCCTCACGCGCCCACACGGCGCGTTTTCATGAACTGCCTACCCAGCGCCGCGCAAGCCGCAGGCTCTCTGTGGGCGCGGCTGCCATCATTATCGAGGCACGGGACTTCAGTCCCGAAAACATAACCGCAGAGGGACTGAAGTCCCT
>JAZQVE010000080.1:0-29121 GCA_045631705.1 Akkermansia sp.
CCTGCTGCCCCACTCCCTAGAGGGAGGCACCCCGGCGCTGGCCATCAACCTGGCAGAAGGGGGGCATATCAACACCATCATCCAAAGCCTGCAGGAATCAACGTCCGAGGTCGAAATCCACCCCACCCACGCCGACACCGCCGCATGGCTCAGCATCATCCAGCGAGCCAAGCAAACCATGGGATTCATCCTCTACCTCTGCACCGCCCTCGCCGCCTTTGCCTGTGGAGCCCTGCTCTGGGTCATCTGCCTGCAACGGCGGCGCGAACTCAGCATCATGGCAGCCTATGGCATGCCCCCGGGCAAGCTCTGCGCCATCATCCTCTGCATGGCGGGCAGCGTTGCTGCCTGCGGCATTGCGCTGGGCCTCCAGCTTGCCTGGGCAACCCTGCATTGGCGCGAAGCCATCCGCAGCCTCCTGGCAGAGCTCAGCGTACAGGCCTTCCCGGTAGATGTGCTCGACATGCCGCTGCCAGCCCATACCACCCCGGCGCTCTACCTCACACACGCGGGACTTACACTCACCATCGTACTGCTCAGCGCCCTCCCCGCCATGAGTCTGCTCAAACGCCTGAGCTCAATTGCCCCCAGACGCTGATTGTAACTGCAAGCCACGAGGAATCAGCCTGCGGTGCTTTTGAGTCAAATCATCCATGGGAAGAATCATCACACCCAGCAACACATATAGTTGCATTCCGGCGGGCGCATCCGGCTTCAAGCTCACCTCACAGACCAGCAAAATCTGGTGCACCTTCTTATCCGGAATCGAAAATGTCCATTTAAAACAAGAAACCGAATCAGAAATCAATCTGGTTCGGTTTTTGCTTTGATTTTCAATCATTACGCAAGCCTAGGCATTGCAGGGGGCTTCGCTAAAGCTACGCCCACCCTAGCGCTTGCGAGCGATACCACCGCCCTGCTGGGCGCAAAACGGCACCAAAAGGCCAAAAAGCCTACTTGTCACGGCGTAGGGCGTAGCCCGAAGTCGGAATCATGCCGATTTATCTCGGCGTAGCTCATTTTGAGCGGAGACGGAAGCTCCTTTTTCTAAGTGCGAATTCCTGTTAGGTTCACTAAAGAAGCCTCGAATCGGCAATCTATTGATTATGTGAGCTTCCGTCTTCGGATGAATCCTACGCCGCGACAGGCTGCGAGCAATGAACGGAGCCCCGGTCAGACTAGCGAACAGCCTAGGAGGAAACCCAGGCTGTAAAGAGGCTTTTTGTCGAAAAGTAAGAACGGTCTCAATAGTCAATATTAATCAAAATAGGATCCTCTGTGTCTTGCTGTTGTTGTTGTTCTTGCCACAGCAGTAGCGGTGCACAGGGCAGAACCACTATGGCTGCCGTAGCCATCACTGCACATTCAGGTATACGTTCTATGGCCATGAGGGGCCAAGCGAGTGGCTGTAACACAAAATGCAGCGTAGATTTGCGTAAGGGCATTTCAGGGAAATAATCGTTCAGGTTGTAATATTGGCCGGTTGCTGCATCACGCTCAGGATTCGGCTTGCAGCGAGTCGCCGTGCGAAAATCGAAGTCTCTGTAGGCAATGATGGCCTTTGTATCCTTCGGTGGCTCGGGCACCGTTATCTGCAAACACTTTTTAATGGTATCGGAATCCATTAACACCATAAAAGATTCCACCGGTGTTTCATATCTTGCTTTCCTGTCGCGGGCTAATACCTCAACGGAGTCACTACCTCCGCCACGCACACTCCATACGCGAAATAATCCTGAACTAATTTGCAGATAGCGGCAATGCAGTTCCATGTAATAGGCATCTCCCAACTGATATATGCACAAATCGCAGGGGGTAAGCTCTCGTGGCAAATCAGTAATCGGACCAACAGCCGTAGCTTTCGGGGCAATGTAATAGGCCTCTTTTACACCAATATCGTTAAGTAATCCACCAAAGTTTGTACTTACAGTGCACGAGCTCAGCCCCACCGCCGCAAGGCAGAGGGCTGTGGTGGCAAGGATTCTGTGGAATTGGAACTTGGTCATCATCGATTGTCTGACTTTTATGTGTTATTTAATCCTTGTAGTAGAAGCGATATCTGATGGGGCGGTATTGCTTGTACCAGCGCTGCACCTCCGCCCGAGACAGTTGGGAACCCGGGCGGGATTCGACCGCTTGCACCAAGGCATCAAAGCGTTTCGCCGCAGCCTCCGGGAGGTATGTAGCAGTAAGGTTCTTCACCTTGTTTGCAGCAAAGAGACCCCGCGCTTTCTCTCCCTGCGGAAAAATGTGAAACTCCGGTGAACCGCCAGCTCCCTGCCAATCAAAACTAGGGATATCCGGCTCTGTTGCTGCCTCTATGTCGAGCAACTCCCGGCATTCTTCTTCATTCAAACGAAGCACTGCCGGTGGCTCAGCGGGCCATGGATACCCATCGGAGTATGTGAGATAACATTCCGGCAGCGATTTCTTAGCGGATAAGGCTTGCAGGCCGGAGCACGAGCTCACCCCCATCGCCGCGAGGCACAGGGCTGTGGTGGCAAGGATTTTGTGGAATGGGGGCATGGTTATTTAGAGCGAAGTTGTTTCAGCAACATGTAGATGCAGAATAGAAGAACGGCACCGGTAGGAAAGAGAAAAGACAAAACGGGAGTAGCCTCGGCAGCAACATCATACACCAGATAGACCGCACAGAAAATCAGCAGAATCAGCACTACAAATATGCTTTTTTTGTTACGGGGCTTGTCTTTCATATAGTTATCTCCTCTGCATAAGATAATACTTCCCGGCACCGAATCCGCAACAAAAAAAATGGCAGAAAGTGCAGATTTTCTAATAAATAGACGCGCGCGGTGGGATTGTTAATGCTTTCGAGCCTGATTTATTCTTTGTTGTACCCACTCGTGATTCGCGAGTTTTTCCAAACGTTCGGCATCGGCATCCGGCAGAGCCATGCTGCACATAAAAGCATAGCCGTCTGAACTAACGCGGCTTAAAGCGGCAACTCTAGGAAATGGTGTTGTTTTGATGCTGCCATCAGCCATGACAAATTGCAACTCCAGCGCGTATGCGGGAGTAACACAGGCACACAAGTCCGGCTTGACCGGCTGGATTTTGCCGATTAGGCTCAGCAATTCGGCTTTTTCTGATTCGGTCAAAGGAACTTCTGTTCCTTGCAATATCCGTCCGGGGAAAAGGCTCCATTTAATAACCACGCGAACGCTCTTGCACGAACTCGCCAGCGATTGCAATGCGGCCAACTGCTCGCGGCTGGATTGTTCCAGCTCGGCATCGCGAATGGGTGAGTACGGCATTTGTCGGACATACGGCTCTGTCGGCTTTTCTGCAGAGGGGCTTTGGCAAGATTCCGCTGCTATAGCTTGTGGGCTTGTGCACGAACTAACACCTACAGCTGCAAGGGTGAGGGCAACGGAAGCTAAGATTTTACGTAATTGGGGCATGGTCATTTTGCGTTAAGGCAGGTAAACATCAATTCTCTAACCCGATATGATTCAAAAGGCGAAGCATTTTTTTCTGATTAGGTACACGATAAGGGGCAGTACCATAAGAGAGCAACAGTGCCTCACTTTCACGCAATCCTCGGGCAATCGTCCAAGATTGCTCTCCATCTTCAATATCCACTAATGGAGAATCATACTGAGCATGGCCGATAATTGCTCCCTCGGCAGACAGGGTGGGCATCGAAGATTCATTTAATTTTCTTTCTGCAGCAGAGCGGTATAGCTCTCTGAGTTCGCAGAGCAAAGACTCCGCTGAGGCTCCGTTCAACTTCTTCATTTCACCACCGGGGTATACGAAGATTGTTACGGAAGCATCGGACAAAGGGACTACCTTAAAAGGCACGGAGAACCCTATATTTTTACTCCGAAACGACCATGGATGTTTCCGGATTAAGGTAGCCTTGCCTGTTGTTGGAGTAGTAAAATCCAACCGCCAATGGGATTCGCCCCGGCCATCATAAACATTGAGAATCTCCGACATCTCGTAAAATTCTTGTGTACTCGCATCATACCGACGATAAACCCGATGCGGATGCTCCGTATCTTCCCCCCGCGTCATGCAATACTCATCCCCCTCCGGAAAATCGTAACTGATAGGAGCCCCCTCAAACTCCAGCACCAATTTCTTACCCCCGAACACAGACGGAGCACTCGCACAGCCCGGCAACACAAAAACAATTGCAGGCAATACCAAACCCATCAACAGCATGGCTGCCTTTATCTTTCGGCTAAAAAAATCTTTTGGCAAAAGGGACATAAACAACTCTTTCTACATCTATGATAATACTTCCCAGCCGCCGAATCCGCAGCAAAAAATTCAGAAAGCGCTTATTTTCTACCTTATAGACGCTCCTGGCGGACATTTTGTTGCGCGTTTCCTGCATTTTTGTTACCGATGGCGCAAAAAGCCCCCTTGCGGGGTAGGACGGG
Source organism: Akkermansia sp. (assembly GCA_045631705.1). Taxonomy (GTDB): domain Bacteria; phylum Verrucomicrobiota; class Verrucomicrobiia; order Verrucomicrobiales; family Akkermansiaceae; genus Akkermansia. The sequence goes on from JAZQVE010000080.1 coordinate 4,413, forward strand.
CTCCGGGGTGCTGCCGTTTTCCCGGCGAGGGGGAATCCTAGCCTTGCCGGGCTCGTTGAGTGCCTTTTTTGACAACCCGGCAAGAATATGGACATTCAAGTTTACTGCGCCCTCTCCGACTTGGCTGCCAGGCTGTGCCTTTCCAGTAACTCGCACATGCGCTGCCAGATGGCGTATTCCGGAGTATCGCACTGGAGGAAAGCATCATCCGCTTTCCGTCTGCTGCGTCCGGGCGGATTTTCCCGGAGGATTTGCAGAGGCAGCCGGGTTTCCGGTTCGTCATATTCGTCTGTACCGGACGGAAGGAGTGCGGGGTCTGCGCCGTATTGCAGCAGGAGCTTCAGAATCGGTTCAAGCTCAGCCAGTCGCTGAGAGGCAGCTCCGGCAATTTCTGTCAGGTGTTGCAGTGGCGTCTTCCCATCATCAACCTCATTGGCGAGTTCTGGGTTGCTTTTCAACATAGCTTCAATCAATTCAAGCTGAGCACCTTCAAAATTAATCATGAGTTGCAGGTGTTCGCCGGTAGCCTTGTAGCCCTTTTCGATGGCCCAGAGCAACGGGGCACTATCCTTTTCGTCATGCAGCAGGTAAGGCATGAAGCAGCAAAGCCCGATAATGCGGTCTGCATTGATATCTGCCCCATGTTCAATCAGAAAGTCGGCTATAACCCGCCGTTCCTCCCAGGGAATATTTTTATCCCGATGGATAAAATTTCCGGATACCAGGGGAGTGAGAGGAAACTCCACCAGATTTTCCGGTTCTGAATCATCCGCAATGTTCAGCCCGGCATTCGGATTGGCTCCGTGACGAATCAATGCTTTGAGCGCATCAAAATGAGCACTTTGCGAAGCTAGCAGTGCTGGCGTTACCCCTCGCCCCGACAGTACTTCCACACCGGGTACAGCGGCATCGCCGGTTTCGGCAATCTGCCGGAGCTGCGAACTTACCGGGCCACAAATGCTCTTTGCCAGAAAGGCCTTCATTACGGGGTGCAGCTCGTCAGGATGCCCCATATACTCCAAAGCAGCGTCGACGAAGGAGGTTTTAAGAAAAACGTCAAATTCAGCGATGGCGGTCCGTTCCTCCGGTGTCCAGCTTTCGTGGAATTGCGACGTTCCCTTCCACGTCCACCCCCACAGCCACACAGCTCCGCCCCCTGCTGCCAGCAGCAGGGTAATGAGTAACCCAACCAGCGTGTAACCTGTATATCTCCAGAGCTTTTGAAGTTTAATCTTGTTCACTATGGTATCTCCTTACACCTATGTTAACACATCTCGCTGGCGAATCCGCAGCAAAAAATGCAAAAAGGTTGATTTTTCTATTATATAGACGCTCCCGGCGGGCATTTTGTTGCGCGTTTCCTGCATTTTTGCTGCCGATGGCGCAAAAAGACACCTGCAAGGGGAGGAAGGATGATGCACTCATAGCGCTTTTATATCTCATCCCGCACAATGGCGAAATCTCGGTGATGGAAGCCATAGCACAGGTCGAACTGAGGCGGAATCACCCACTGTCCCGTCAAATCAATGTAGCCCCATTTCTCCTTTCGTTTCACTGTGGTTCCTGCGGGAACGATGCCGCTTCCGAACTCATGCCCGAAGTAGGGACAGGCAAAGTATAAAGCCTCCGTGATAAGCTCACCGCTTTCATGCAGGATGCCGTATTTCCTGCCCTTCTGGTACCACCAGTAAGGACCATGAATGTGAGAGATATGGGAAAACTTCGGTTTTACCACTATATCGCCGGCCTTGTTGAGTAATCCCGCCTTCCAGCCAGTAGTGAAAGCAACATGCCCATGGCAGCAGGGTGATATGGTGGCAAACCAGGGATATTTCCTCTGATGCGAAGTCGTGAAGAGCGTGTGGAAGTCCTTATCAACACAGCGGATAAGGCCATCTACCCCCCTTACATAGCGGATACCTTCACAGAAGTCGTCGATTTCAGTATAAGGCCCACTGACGATATCCTGCTCTATGCCGAGGCGATAAATGATTTCCCTGCGGCGCGAGCCCTCCTGCACATATTCTGCCGAGTTTCCCGTTATCCTACTGAAAATGAGTTCAGAGACGTTGTGATTATCATCATAAGCATGACCTTCGTGCTGCCATTCGGCGGGGAACTGCCGCAGGATATCGCCCTTTCTGCCAATCAGGTAAAGATGCTCATGGACATCTCTTGCCAATGTGGTGCTTCCTGAATGCTCAAAACCATCCAGATCATAGGGCACAGGCTTGCTCAGCAGGTTCATCTCCGCATCCAGCGTAAAGGATGAAACGGCGCACGTATTTTCCGGCAGGAGCGAACAATCAAGCAACGATTCTGTCTGACCTTCCCGTTTTTCCTCCAGACAATACCCGACAATCGTGTGCGAAGCCGGGCAATACGGATTGGCCACATACAAAGCGCGTTTCCCCTCTATGGTTGCAGGGAGGGGATGCAGACTTTTGTCTTCGGCTCGAAAAAGACTGCAGGTGTGGTCGGCTCCCACCACCTTGGCAATCCCGGCAGCCCCTATGGAATCAATCCTTGTTGCTTCGCCCAGAATGCGCTCTCCGGTTCTGTTGATGATGCTGTACCTGAATATTGCGAGGCCCATGCGCTTACTTCCTTGATTCTGAGTGTGTGTTTGCCTTGTTTACCGAGTTATCGGCATTAGTCAGCATGACGTGTACCTTCTGCAGAACATTATACCCATTTCCCCCGCCCCGTTCAAGCGAGTATGGCATTTTGTTGCGAGTTTCCTGCAATTTTGTTGCCGATGGCGCAAAAACAGACTTCCGTCTTCGCGTAGCCCTACCGGGCATCTTGCTACACCGGGAGAGGTCCGTCTTCGGCTGCTAAGGGGCTTCTCTGCGATACGCCCTCTCCGGCACCGAGAGAAGCGGCAAGAGGAAGACGGAGTTCCGGTCTGAACGAGGCCAGCGCAGGAGGAAGCTCAGGCTGCAAGGCCGTGTCTGCCCCCTCGGGGGCTTACTTACGACGGCGGGCAGCCAAAGCAGCCAGAGCAAGCAAGGAAAGTGTTGCGGTTGTGGGTTCGGGTACCAGCTGCCAGTTTGCCGACACAGGCGCGTTGATAGCATAGACCGAATCGATGTATGCCCCCTCACCAAAGTACATCCAGCCCTGCGTATCCTCGGTTTCGGGTATATCATATTCCGTACCGGTGATATACATTTTACCATCCGCCCCCGTCTCAACAGTGGCGCTATAAAGATTCGGACCGTCTTCCCAGTAATCATCAGAGTCCGTCAGCCACAATTTGGTCAGTTCTCCGTTGTCATACTCCACACCCCACAGCGTAATGGCATGCCCAAGGCCGGTATCCGGGAAGGCAATGGCCAGCGAAATGCAGGCTCCGCTTTCAAATAATTGCCTGAAGTCGATTCCTGCGGGATTATCCTTCGACCATTCACCGTAAATCCAGGCATCGAAGATGAAGTCAGATAAATCCCGGCTTGTCAGTCCATATTCATCGTAATAATACCCATTCGTAGCAGGAAGTGTCAGCGGCAAATCCTCTTTCAGCATTTCGGCATAATAGCGATTCCATTCCGCATCGGTAGTGGGGGCATACACTCCGGAAATCCACCAGTTGATGGCCGCTGCGGGGTCACCGCCATCATTCCACTTCTGGTTACTGTCTACATACGTCTGCCAGATGGCATTGATATCCCTGGGCGCGGATGACGACAGATTTCTGCCGTATGCGCTGTTCTGCCACCACGCTATCTGGTTGGCAGCGCAGGCTGCATAGCACATCAAATCATCCGCATCACCATTGTAAGGATCATTTTTCTGGGCATCATACCAACCTCCCTCCTGGCTCACACCCTGAGCCCACACGGTGCCGGTAAAGGCAGAAGCCTCTGCCACCCCTGCACCGAATAAACCGGTGGCCAACCCCATAAATAATATCGATAAATGAGAGAGTTTCATTGCGATTGACGAATTGCGTTCCTTATTATGTGGAACCATCGGGAAAAGACAAGCTGAAAAAGGCAGGCTGCCACACCATAGTGACAACGCCGCAGCAGCGCCCCGCCCATTACAGGTTACTCCGATTTTTCTTCATAACGCTTGTCGAATAGTTCGATAACCCCGGCATAACACAAGATAAAAGGATAAGCCACAACCTGGCTCAGAATGACCGGGGTGTCGATACCTACATAGCACACCGCGGCCATAGGATAGGCATATACCGAGTGCCAGTTAGCCCCTAATTCTTCTGTTACAATCGCAGTGTACCATTGACTACCATCTTTCACCTCAGGATAGCCGTATGCCGATAGTTCAGCGCGACTATAATAAGGCTCAGCCCCTTGTGGCAGCTCGGTCAGCGTGGGAGAATCAGCAGCATTCCATTGCTCCACATATTGAGCCTTGCCCGTGTTCCTGACGTCATGAGCAGGATAGCGCAGCAGCTTCAATTCCTTGTATACCGTCTGTCTTGGCGCTCCCTGCTTTGTCAGTTTATATGTTCGGTCAGATCTATCAATGGATGTTACCAAATCCGGGTCATATTCATGAAATGTCGACAGAGTACCTTTCACATACACCTTGTCACCGGCGCGATAAAGTACCAGGGTTTTATCCTTTCGCTGGTGCGTCAGAATACATTGTCCGTCCTGCCCCATGCGACTGAAATGCTTGCCGGTTGAGACGATGCAGCTGTTCAGCCCCAGCGCCGCAAGGCACAGGGCCGAGGTGGCGAGGATTCTGGGGATATTGGGCATGGTCAATGTGAAAGGCTTTCCCATTTCCTCAGTTTTACCTCCCGGGCGCAATCCGGGAGGCCCTGCAGAAAAGGAATCTACGCCTGCATGGATTTCATGGCCACAAAAATGACCGGGGATAACTCCATGTCGAGATTTCCTTGCTGGCACTTACCTGCCATCGTGTTCACGAATAACTTTCCAATCGTACCCCTTATCAGCGTTACGCTGCACACCGATTCCCTCCTTGTAGCAATACTCCAGGTAATACTGAGCGCGTTTGTGCCCGCAACCTGCTGCAATCTTAAGCATTGCCACAAACTCCTCAGTCCTACCCGGGCAACGATTCTGCTCCACCACCACAAGTAGATCGTCATATGCAGCTTCCTCGAAATTGCGCACGCGATTCATAAGGGCATGCCACTCTTCTGTACTCAAACGAGGTGCAGACGGCGTATTTGGTTCCGAATCTACGGCCAAAGCACTATACCCCGCCACAAACAGCAGGAGCAATAACATATACTTGCAAATCTTCATCTTTGTACGAATAATTATTACTTTATTATCTATTTCAGTGCCTAGGGACTCAATGCTTCATGCGCTCTGCAATTTCCTGTGCTTTCGTAGTGCGCACCAGAGGGCATACCAGGTAATCCGCCACAACAAGAATACTCCAGAACACCAGCCCTACCATTACATAAGTCAGGGTACAGGGAATAAGGCCACCTTTCAGATATGCCATCAACATTGATATCGCAGCGCCTTTCACACCGGAAATAATGGCGCGGATAGCATGGAATACGGCCTGTCCGGCCTTCTCCTTCACAGCCGCCACCTCTTCGCCCAACTTCTCAGTGACCCCATCCTTACCTCCAGTGACAGCGGCCTTGGCAATTTCCTTAGCGTTTTCCTTAACATGCTTCTTGACCTCGGACTTACCACTGTCTACGGCTTCCTTCAATGCCTGTTTGACAATCTGGGAGGGAGATACGGGAGACTTGGAAAGCCCAAGCAGCACAGATCTGCAAAGCGATTTTTCCTGCTCAGACAAATTCTGAAGCCTGTTCTGCAGGCTCTTCTCTTCTTCCGCAATCGCACCCGGGAGGCGTTTTTCCTCTTCCTCCACAGCCTGCTTCATCCCCGCCATGCGGCGTTCTTCCTCACGAATCAGTTCCTCCGGCAACTTTGGCTGCTGCGGAAAGGGTTCAGCAAAAGCAGTCATCAGCTCCGAATGAGCCTGTTCCAAGGACCAATTTTCAGTCACTTCCCGTACATGAGCCAACAAGGTCCGCTCATGCGATTCCAGTTTACTGAGTCTGTCCTGATACGGCCGGAGCTGGGCTTTCACCTCGCTGCGCAGTTTTTCCTGACCGCGACGCTCCTCCTCCAGTCGAGCCTGCTCCTTTATCAATTCCTCTACCTGCGCATCAATATCTGCATTATGCTGAGCTATCTCCCTTTTCTCGGCGTCCGAGCAGGAGTAGGTAAGGCTGTAAATCGGCAACCAATCATTGAGCTGAAGAATCTTGTGGCGCAGGTTCGTGCGAGCCCCCTCTGCCAGAGGTTCTGCTGTATCTGTCAGGGTAGCAGCCAGCAACGGTAGGCTATCACCGGCATCCAGGATGGAGCTGAGCTCCCTGGGACTGTCGCTGCCATACAAGTTCAGGCCAGCCGGAACGCCATAGCGATTCGGAGGAATACTACGTTTGGAGGCGAGCAACGACCTACGATTACGCAGACAGGATTCCACATTTCTGACAAGCTCATCAATTCGGCTGTTGATATCCGAAATCTGACTCTCATACTCCTCTACTTTTTTACGCAGGGGGGTAAGATATTCCTGCATGGCAGATGAGATCGGAGTTGTAATGCCACGATGATATTGCCCTATAAGCACGGAAATATTCTGAGCCGCCTCTCGGCAGGCATTATAATCGCGCTGTGAGCGAATATCCCTGGGTGAAACGCAGAGAGAAGGTAACTCCGGCAGATACTGCTGCGGCAGGCGCTTCACCTCCTCCTCAGCTCTGGTTGCCACCTTATTATACGTCTCAAAGTGAGTACGAATGTTGTGGGAGAGGTCGCGCACCGTCTTACGCCAGGCAGTCATCTGCCTCTCGTACTCCTGGCGGGCATCAGCAACCTTGGCTTCTGAATCCCTGCCAGCAGCCGCGAGAGCCTCCTTTGAACGAGCCAGATGGTTGTTAAGATTCTCAATGTTTAAGGCACACTGCTGTCTGGCCGCTTCCTTTGTATCAGCCTCGCTGTTATACGCAGCAACGCCCAATACAATGGTTACAACCATCAGGCCGATGACCCATAAGCTGCCCAGCAGCATAAACAGGTACGCACAGAACCGCCACACACCAACAAATATATATGCAGCAGAAAGATTCTCCTTTTGTTTCATTTTTCGGCTCTATTTCAGATTCAGAACATGCAGACAAGCAGAAAGACGCAGATGACCAGAACCAGTGCCAGATACACCAGCACCAGGCAGCACCCGGCCTTTTCTGCCAGCCGACGCAGACGCCAGCAGGTTTCCACGCTATACAGACGAGAGAGCTTTTCCCGCACAACAGAAAAACAGTTCGACAGCTTCATTAGTTGAGATGCTTAAGTACTTCGCTTCTGTAATCGGGCTTCGCCTCAGGTTTGGGGGCAGGCTTAGGCTGCGGCTTGGCTGCACGTTTAGGCGCAGTCTTTGCCGGTTTCTTTGCCGGCGCAGGTGCGGCTTGCTTCTGAGGTGCCGGGGGCATGTTCACCTTTCTGGGCGCAGTCGGCCTGTAAAACCGCTGCGTATTACCACCGGAGTTGACATACTGCCTGTATGCGCGAGACATCTTGTGAGCACGCGCGGCAGCACCGGCAACTGCCTTGCATGGCAGGCTCCGGCAGTTTTTATTCAAACCGTCGCGCAACGCCTGGACAAGCCCGGGGTCACCGGTTGTCCACACGCCATCGTCCAACACAGCGGCATACGCCAGGCGAAGCACCTTACCATACTCACTTTCCACCAGCAAGTAGTAATCGTTCTGCGCCATACTATAGCGATTTACAGTGCAAAGGGTCCAGGCATCATACCTGCGAATATTGTGCGCAGAGGCTCCTTCCGTTCTGGATTTACCCATCGCATTCACGCCAAGATAATCACGCAATACACCCAGCTGATCAAAGGGGTTATTATGCACAAGTCGCTGCACTTCATCCAGATTCCGGACATGAAGCGGCTCAGCACCATACGCCAGGTTACCCTGAGCATCACAACAACCATTTCTCAATACAGAACCACACCCCACGAATAACAGGCATAATCCCGAAATACCAAACAGACACGCAAATTTCTTAAACAAATTCATAACAGACATTTCATTCGTTCGGCAGCGTACCACATCACATCCTGATATGTCAAGAGCAAAAGCCGGCGGCATCTCCAGCCCTCGTATCACGTCGTATAAACGGGGCCGTATTCATATTTTTTGTGCAAGAAAATGCACAGTATATTCCTGATGCGGCACTGCAGTATCTACAACATCCAACAAGACATAATACTGAAATCCTGCTTGATGGTGCGCTTCTTCAACGGGGGTACTATCCCGATATTCGTGGCAGCTATGACGGCATGCAATATCTGGCTGCGGTATTTCTGGCATTCAATTTCCTTTTCTGCTATTTCTTCCCAGGTATACAAGTTATCCCTGCCCCACAGCGCTGCTGTATCCTGCTGTTGCAGGCATCACATACAAGCACTTGCCGCAATGCAGCGGGCTGTGGTGGCAAGGATTCTGGGGATGGCAGGCATGGTCATGACCTATCTCCTTCCTTTGAGTCATCCGTCTGTTTTATCATCTGCTCCACCGTGGAAGCTACCTTGCCTCGCGAAGAACGGATCGCACGGAAAATCAAGGCGAGCCCAAGCTCCACCAGGCAGATGAAAGCGAAGAAAGGAACAGCAAACATCGACATCGGGAAGTTAAAGGGACCACCCGAAGAGGCCGTGACATCACCCGTGGAGAGGACGACCACCGGCAACCAGGTGATTCCCCACGCGATGAGCAGGTTACAGAACAGTCGCCATTTGCCGGGCCTCAGCACCCAGGCAAGAGCAAAAGCTCCCGCTACCGCTACATATTGAGCTACGGCAAAGGGTACGAGGCCCTCCAGCAAGGCATACATCCAATCCCATAAAACGGGTGATTCGCCCAGAGCCACCCACGCATTGTGGTGTAACTGCAGGAGACCCGCAGTCGCCACAATGGCCACCAGTATGAGCAAAAGGATAGAGATGAGGATTCGGCGTATCATTTGTGTGCGTATAGTTTCTATTATATAAACGCTTGCCGCGAGCATTTTGTTGTGAGATTCCTGCATTTTATGATGTCGGAGGCTCAAAAACAGGCATCAGCCTCCGCCAAGGCTTCGCCGTGACAGACCCTTCTTCGGCTGCTAGTGGGCATCTCTGCGATACGCCCACTCCGGCGACGAGACAGGCCGGCATGGGGAGGATTGTGAGCCAATGGAGCCCTTGGTCAGCATAGGAGACTTCCTAGTCTTGCAGGTGGTGTTTTGTGCGGTTTTAATTACCTTCCGAAGCTCCGCCTTCTATTCCCCGCAAATACTCGGATTCAGAACGCAGCTTTTTGCTCATGTAGCGGATGGAATCCAGAACATAAGCGCGGTGCGAGAGCATCCAGATACCAAGCTCGTGATTTTCTGTGCCATTGGTACAGCGGCAACGGCTGATATGCAGGGAGAGCATAAGCTCGTAATAGCGAGACCAAGCGGCTAAGGATTCATCGAACAGGCGAAGCGCTTCTGCATCGTGCAACAACTCCTGACGCAAGGTGGAAATTTCCTGATTCTGAATATCAAACCAGAGCTTGTGTGCCTTGATTATCAAAGTGATGCAGCTGTGTTTGCCGAGAGCGTATTCCTGCATGGGCGCAAGCAAGGCACGAACGGACTCCGGGGCATTTGCCGGTACCACGAACTGATAAAGCTGCGGCGAGGTGGTATCCGGTCCCAGTTCGCCTACGGGGGATGTATACCAGCAGGCGTGTCTGGCAAAACAGTTGGCATCCTGACGGATGGCGTGACGAAGTGCCGCCCATACATTGTCAGTGCGATTCCAGAGGCCGGGCTGCGGGTCTAGTTCTTTGGAATAATAGGTTTCGGCAAAGAGGCTGGTCTTGTGTAGCCAGACGCGGCAAGCTTCCACCACCTGAGCCACGGCTTCCTTGCTCTGTGTGAGTTCTGAGAGGTAGCGGGAGTAGTCCTGCGGGTAGCATTGTTTGTAATTCCGGAGTTCCTCAACGGAATAGACATCATGGTATTCACATCGGTTGCCGATAATGCCGTCGGTCAGTATCTTTCGCAAGGGGCGTAACGCTGATTCCTTCGAAATTACAGCAGAGAGTTCTTCCCCCGCCTTGTGTAAATCTGAAGAGTGCGCCGCCAGTCGCGTGCTGGCTCCATGCTGCATGAGCAACTGCACAATGGCCGTGTGGCCGTTTTTGATAGCAATACCCACGGGAGTATAGTCACTCATATTACGCACATTGACCTCTGCCCCTTGCAGCAAAAGAATACGAACTTTCTCTGTATCACCTTGCTCGCAAGCCTGAAATAATTCGGGAGTGAGCTTGGCTGTGTCGGTTACAATGGGTGGCATTTCTGCTTCCAATCCCGTTTGAATAGGAGTGGAGTGAGCGGGCAATGCCAGCAAGGCAAAGGCGGAATATACGAAAGGTCTCAGATTCATCGTGTGGGAAAGATTATATTTGTTGCGAGTAGTGCAAACGCTCACTCTTATTTACCTTCTCCGGAGGTAGCAGGATAGGGAGACCAGGTATCGCTCACCAAGTCCAGGGATTTGAAGTCATATATTCTGGTACGCGTGCCTTCGTATGCGCCGGTCTGGGGATTAAAGTGTTCGATGTGGAAGATGATATTGAAGGACGACTTCTCCACAAAGACGAAGGGCTTCACCATGGGGAGCTCGTAAGCTGACGGACGGCCGATGCTCTTCCAGGCTCCGCTGTGTTCAAGGGTCTTAGTAGCGATTCGGCAGCTGGTGCCATCCTCTGCTACCCGTTTGATAGTACCATTGAGCGCATAAGCGCCCCGGCTGCCAGCCTTGCCCCTGGCAGAATACAGCACGCGTCTCTCGGCATCCCAGGTGGGAGGCGTGCGGCGCAGTTTGTTCTTGGGGAAACAGGTGTTAAAAAGCGTCTTTTCTTCTTCAGTCAAATCGCTTCTGATGGCGTTGAAATCACGTGTTGTCCAATGCCGGCTCTCAATTCCTTCTATCCGGCGGCTCTGAGGATTAAACCTTACCCAGTCCACGTACAAAGTTTCGTCGAGAGAATCGACAATATCCACCAGATTGCAGGCAAACACAAAAGGCACAATGGCGCAATATTTCCGCTCTTTGAAATTGACCCGTCTGGAAGGATTGGACTCAAAGCGTTCGCAAGAAAGCCTGCGCATGCAGCTGCCATCTTCAGCAAGAATCATCAGGCTCTCGCTCAGGATGCGATTGCCCGCTTTATTCTTTCTCCAGGAGGACGAGTATTGCACCAGCTTCTCCGCGTCCCACCCTTCGGCTACCGGTGCGGTCGCAGAACCGAAGTAGTGTTCGAACAAGGAGGCATCCTCGGGCGCAACATCGGAGCAAAGCAGAGTCTCGGTATAGGCACGGTCCCTGACTTCGTTTCCGTAAACATGCGGAGCAGTCAATGCCAGCAAGGCAAAGGCGGAACAGACAAAAGGTCTCAGATTCATAGTGTGGAAAATGTGTATCTGTTACGGTGTCATGTTACCAGAATCCGGGAGGCGCTGCAAGCTGTTAGTTCGGGGGCGGACTGCCCCAGCGCGCAAAAAAGGCGATACGCCGAGGCAGGCGGCAAGGGGAGGATGGAGCCCCGGCCTGACAAGCGTGTATTTTAATGATACTCTTAATACGACACATGGGTCTCAAATCTTTGGGACACATGTGGAGCAGAGAATCCCTGGGGCTAATGATGCAAATGCGTTATCAATGAAATGGCTCGCCGCAGATGACGACTCCAATGAAAAAGGTGGTGGCTCCTATGGTGGATGAAACAACAGAAGTCGCAACACTGACGGGGACATCCACGCCCCACGAGATGGCCGCCACAAGAGGCTTTCGCAGGTTGTTACCGAGGGTGCGATACTCCGGCAGAATAGCGAGTTCCCGGGGGGTCCCTTTGTTTTTGAGAAGGTCGGCACTCCAGAAATGCCAACCGGTGCAGATAGAGTCGGGTATCCTGTTTTTTACATTTTTGGGGAGCTCATCTATCTTCGTTCGACGAGCTTTCCGGAAGTCGAAGTCCGTAGCTCTTACCAGCTCGGGGGCTTCTTCTCCCAGTTTCAGCAGGTAACGTTCCGGTTTGGGCGTGTTCAGATAGGGCTGAGCTTCTTCGTATTCTGAGCGCATGCCCCAGTGTACCGGATCCGGATACCAGTCCATGAAATTGGGGGCATAGCGCATATAGCGCACCTCGCATTCCATGTAATAAACGCCATTGAGTTGGTAGAGCCCGTTGTAGGTGTCTCTGTGAATGGTGGGTACGGCTTTACCGATACTGTCCAGTTTGGCTCCGATGTTGCTGGATACGCAGGCGGAGAGCAATAGGGCCGGTAGGGCTATAAACGGGAGAAGTGCTTTCACAGTGTGGAAAAGATTGTATTTATTACGGTGTCATGTTACCAGAATCCGGGAGACGCTGCAAGCTGTCCGTCTGGAGCTGGGCATGCAAGTCAATCCACACGGGCAGCATGTAGTACTTATCCTCAAACTTGCCGGAAAGACGCAGCACGATGAAATAATGCTCCGGTGTAATCTTCCGCATATATCCCATGCTCATCACCTCTTCCAGCACTCCGCCGAGCAGATGCTCCACCAGAGCGGCCTGTGTGGATGTTTCGGAATCTGCCAGCAGCCAGGCGTTTTCCTCACCTGTACCCGGGCCTCCGGTGATGGTCGGCAGCTGCGCAGAGAGCTCTGCATAGCGAGCCATGAATGCCGCTGCCATACGTTCTTTCAGCTCCGGTGTCAGCGTCTGATGCTCACGCACGATGGCAGGGGAATACCCACTTGCCTCTGCCAGTTTCACAGAGCCATACAGATGCGCCTCTCCCAGCCGCGCAGATTCCTGCTCCATCAGCTGCCACAGCTTCTCCATTTCCTCCTTGCATGCCTTGATTTCCGGGTAATCACTCAGGTACAGATGGAGCGACAGCAAGCGATGCACTTCAGTGCTCAGCTCACGAACTCTGGGGGCGGCAGCATCGGCTGATGCTTTATCTGTGATGGTAGCACTCACGCTCAGCATCTCACGCATCACCTGTATACACTCTTGCAGGCAGGCGACACGCTCTGCTACTTGCGCTTCGGTCAATGAGAGAGAGGCATCCACCTCCCTTTCGCCGTTCAGACATTCATCACCAGCTCCCCGCTGAGCCCCGGCCTCACTCAACAGACGGGCGCATTCCTCCATCCGACTGCGCCGCTCCGCGTCCTTTTCCTCTGCTATATCAGCCTCGGCCACATCCAGGGGAGAAAACTCGCCCATGACACGAGCATTCACATCCGCCCCGGCAGCCAACAGCATCTGCACACACGCCGGAGAGGGCAGCCAAAGCGCATGAAACAGCGCCGTATCACCCTCTGAGCAGGCGTAGTTCACCTCCGCCCCGGCATCCAACAGCAAGCGGGTCATCTCTTCAGCCCCGGCACGCACGGCATAGATGAGCGGTGTCCATTCATCCTCATCCCTGACATTCGGCGATACCCCCGCCGTCAGCAGCTCCTGCACCTGCTCCACACTCCCCTGCTCCGCAGCCCGGAGTATTTTTGCCGCAGCATCCTGCGGCTCTGCTGCAAATACCGCCCCGCATAAGCAGAGCCCCGTCATCAACATCTGTCTGATATTCATAGGCATCGTGGCGATTGTAGCATGGACACGGAGCTGTATCAATGCAAAAAAGGAAAAAAACCTGATAACTTCTTGCACTTAAGCGGAAACAGGCTCCGGCACCTCGTTGCTGAGGGGCTTTCCTTCGATACTCCCACTCGGACGCTGGGACAAGCTTGCAAGGGGCGCATGGATGCCGTCCTTGCAAAGCTTGAAGCGCGGTCCGGTCTTGCTGCAGAGGTAAGAAGTTTATGGGACGGGGGGATGCACACTTGAGGTAAAGGGGGTGATAAGGGGATTTACTGGCAAGGGGGAACATACAAGAACTCCTGGAGCTCCTTTACGCCATAATAATCGGATTCCTCCAGGCGCCTTTGCTGAAGATGGTAGGCCTTCATTTCTTCCTCGGTAAGGATGACGCGGAAGAAGCCCCACATGGAGTATGAGGTCTCTGCTATGCGGCGGAGTTTTTCGCGCTCCTCCATTTCAACGAGCGGGGCAATCTGCTCCATGGCATGCCGGGCAGAGGCCTCATCAACGATACCCATGAGAAGCTGGTGGATTGTCCGGTAGCGATTCAATAACTCCTGCATGGCGGCTTTTCGCTCGTCCTCCGGATACACCCTGCGGGAAGCCGTGCAGTCCACCCACTGTTCCACCAGATGCTTTGTCTCCTTGCTTATCAGCACAACAGTGTAGACATTATATCGGCGCTCCCCGATAATGACCTCGCGACAGGTACAGCTCCGGGAATCGTCCATGGCGTTCAGCGCAATCCGGGAGCCTAACTCTCCGGCAGGACAAGGCTCGGTGGTTCGAAGAATCCACGCTTCCTCAGCAGAGAAGCCTGTGCCTCCGCTTACTTCCGCCAGTTGTTCGGGGGTGAGATATCTGCTGATATTATTTCGCGCTTCTTTTTTCATCTGCTTCAGCTGAGACGAAGAAATAGCGGTGGGGATAATGGCATCCTGCCAATCTCTTCCCATGGCTCTGGCCAGGGCCGGACATCCATAGTAATAAGCATCCTCTAATCGCTGTTCTAATTCATAGAGTTTTGCCAGACGAGGGTCACATGCATGCAAGTAATAATCTGTCGAGGCGTTATTCAGTTCATTGAGTTGCTTTGCGGCTTTTCGGGCACTGGCATAATCCTTGACCGTCGTCAGGATTTCTTCTTCCTGCTTCATTCGGGCAGAAATGTCAGAATCGACATCGATGGTGTCACTACCAAAACAAGTCCCCACCGCCGCAAGGCAGAGGACTGTGGTGGTGAGGATTCCGGGAAAGTGGGACATCATGGTGTTTTTCACATACTACAGGCACGGGCCCATGCGAGCGCACCCAACAGCATTACCAACGCTGTGTTACAAGCTAAAGAGAAGTACCTTGCATTTTCTAACTCTTTTTCCCGTGACTTTGGATACTGCAGGCAGAAACAGAGAATGGCTCTTAATAAGTCTTGTTGGTCGGCCTCGCTTGATGCATGCATGGAGAATAAGCCGTCTGAGCAGCATATGGTTGAGCCAAATAGTTCTACCTCTGCTTCCGGGCAAAATTCCGTACCCAGATGCCGGAAAAAGCACAACTCTGTTTTTGAGCCATCGGGCAAATGAAGAATCGGGCGAGTCCATTTGAATCGTATGGTAGCGAGTTCCCGGCCTCGGGCGTCGGTTAAGCTCAGATGCCGAAAGAGCTTTCCAATTATCCGGCATTTCACCGCCAATGCGCCTGATGAGTCATACAGATCAAACCGAGGGAGGTGAGCAAACGCCCTGTATTTCATAAAGACGCAGGTGGAACCATCTGCCAGTGCCAATTTCTCCCGGCAATCCAGTGTAAGCATATTTCTCATTGTTCAGTTGGGTACGGAAGACTGTTTTTTCGGAGGTAGCGCGCGTTCCATAATGCCTATGAGTTCCCTGCGCAGCCCGGCATCTGGCAAGGCGTAGAGGTTACCTGTATGGCCTATTCCCGTGCGGTCAGGGCTGGTGATACGCTCGGCCCGCAGACTCAGATACACGCCATCGCCGAAATCCAGATTCAGAAAATACAGGCGGCGCGAATGCCGCATTCTCACGCGCACGGGAGCAAACTCCGGATTGGCCTGAAGCTGACTGATGATGTACCGCAGGCGTGGCATATCCTCCGCTTTCACCACATAGCGGGGAGAATCCAGCCCGGAGCCGTATACCTCAACTTCGGCTTGCATGGCATCCAGAAGCTCCCTGCACCTTGCGAGTTTATCTTCGGCCTGCCTGATGTGTCGGAGACGCGCCTCCTCATGAGTCGGTTTTCCCCGGCCTTGCTGTGGCTCTGCTTGTGTCGATGCAGCGTTGGAACAGCCCACACATGCCACCGACGCAAGGAAGATGGCTGAGGTGACCAGGATTCTGCGAACAGGGTTCATAACATCCATGCAAAGGAAAGATTATTCAGAGCGGAGGGGACAAAACGCTGCTGCTCGAAATCATAACACCAGGTCTGCCCATTCTCATGGCGCAGGAGAAGCACCCACTGAAGAGCCGACTCATCATACGCCCAGCCTATTTCAATGTTTCCGGGCATAGCAGCCTCCCTGGTCAATATCAAATGCTGAAAACTACTCATTCTTTTCGCATAACTCAAAAAGGCAACGGCATCGAAGGGCCCATCTCCAAAGAATACATCCCCTTCTGCAGCCATTAAGGGCAGCAGAGGAAACAAGGAGAACAAAATGGAGGTCAACGATTTCATTATCCATCCTTCCTTACCTGTGCCAGCTTCTCTCGCTGGCGAGGTCTCAGCAATAAATGCCTATCTGGTGAATTTTCTATCACATAGACGCTTGCCGCAAGCATTTTATTGTGAGATTCCTGCATTTTATGATGTCGTTGGCTCAAAAACAGGCATCAGCCTCCGCCAAAGCCGTCCTTTTTCCAGCAGGCCCGTTGTCCTTTCACGGAATCAGCGAGTGGCCTTGCGCTTACCTTTGGTCTTTTTGGACTTCTGCTTTGATTTTTTCTTCTCCCTGGAGGAGAACTTGTATTCCGGGGTGGAATATATACGCACGTAATCGATATCGAAGTTAGCGCTTCTGGCTTTCAGTTGTGCGGGGTTGGCCTGGCCGGGCCAATTGCCGCCTATCTGCTGGTCTACAAGCAGGTAGAACTCCACATCCCTGTCAAATGGCCAATAGTTAAACCCTTCCGGAGTAAAGGAGCCCGTTTTCTTGCCGTCCACATAAAAAGTTATACGACCGGGAGCCCACTCCACACCATAGGTATGCCATGCAGTGACATCATGGATGGCAGGCTGCGGATTGACGGTGTTGGAAGAATCCCCGCTGCCTGAATTACGCAACAAATGGATGGTCTGCCACACGTGCTTCTGATGGTTAAGGTGCTCCATGATGTCAATCTCGCCACCATTGGGCCAGCCACCGCTCCTGGGCAGCAACCAGATAGCCGGCCATACACCATCTGCGCAATCAAAGCGGGCACGAACCTCAACATAGCCGTATCTGAATGAAAAGGTCTTGTCTGTAAAGATACCACCGCAGGCAAAGCTCTCCTGAGTCCCGGCTTGGTTGCTCTGGCTCTTGAACCTCCCGTATACGCCCTTCAGGCGTACAAAGGTAGTTTTCTTTTCCTTCCCCGGTACGATAAGCGCATCCTCACGCGATTGGTGTTTGCGCCAATCCGGAGCGTGCTGGGTCATGTATTCAATTTTGTTCCACTTGTTTCCCCATTTTAATTTCCTGCCGCTGAACGAGGAGGAGGAAAACTCATCCTGGAATACAAGAACCCAATCCGGATTAGGATTTTCCGCCCTTGCCCCCGCACCGAGCATAACCATGAAAAATACGGCGCATAAAAGCCAATGCTTCACCCCCATTACGAATCGGCTGGCCCCGCAAAGGGCTTCTTTCTGAATGATTACATCCTTCCCCATTCGCCCATTATATATGTAATCCTCGCGTTTTCAAGTCAAAATGAACAGCAGGCTCTGCAATGGCACACGTGTCCCAAAGATTTTACAATTGACTGATATATCAACACCGTTTTTGAACAAGCCCCCGTGGCCCGACAATGACCGATCCAGCGATTGGCTTGCGAGCGTTACAAACCCGAATCTACTGACCTCGCATCACTCCCCCAGCTTATATTTATTGGCCGGGGCGCCCAGGTTAACCAGGAAGGAAATCAGGTTTTGCAGTTCTAATTTGGAGGCCATCCAGACAGCGTGGTCCAAGGTCTCAGCAGATGGAGTCTCCTGCTTCAGAAGAGCATCGAGGTCTCGACATAAATCCGGCAGGATATATAAGCGCAAAACACAGTGTCCATCGCCGAGGGCGTTACACGTATTGTCGGTCAGGATGCTCATGATATACCTTGTCTCGGCGGATGAGTGCTGCAGATACGCGGAAATATCCTCATCATATTCCCCACTGGGGAGCAATCCTCCGGATAAGGTTTTATCTAATGCTTTCTGAGCTGAAAGGGGCAACTTAACGCCCGCAACGGCAGGCGCCGGCGTCTCCGAATCATCGGTCTCCAGGCAGAAAGGCTGGGCGCAGGAAATCAACCCAACTGCTGCAAGGCAGAGGACTGTGGTGGTGAGGTGCGGGTGGCAAGTGTGCATGGTCATGGGAATCCTGGAAAACGCCGGAAGCGACATTCGCCCCTTATCTGGTCTCGCTGACCTGGATATTCTGAATGGCCTCGCGGAACTTGACGAACGAGGGCAGCTGCCAGAAGCGATTCCAGGCATCCCACCGCAGCAGAACGAAAGGCTGTTCCCATGGTGGCGTATCCTTCCGGCGTAAATCCAATACGTCTACCTTTTCCAGAATATAGATATCATCCTCGTAAGGGCTGAGCTGCGGCATGATTTCGTTGCCATCGGCATCATACAGGTGCAGGAAATCAGTTCTATCATCAATCGGGTCGAAATGCCTCCCCTCAATTTCCAGGCTATAAACAACCTCGCCCTGAGCATTCAGTTCCAAAGGAATGGTGTCCGGGTTGATTCCGGGCAGGCCTCCGGGCATTGAATCGCTCAGAATCGCGACTAACTCCTGCACCTCCTCCGGGCTGAGTTTGATGATAATCGTGGGTGTGGGATTCTCCTCGGTGGGGGCACTATGCTCAAACTCAGCTGCAACGACGCTGCCAAGGCGCGATTTCCACTCATTGTATGCCTCTATCTTCTGTTTGCCGATTTGATCAAATTTCTTCTGCCTCCACTCGTTACGCGCCTGCTGCAGACGAGCCTGCGGCTGGTCTATCAGGCTGCACGAAATCGGGAACAATCCGGCAATCAGCGTGAAAATAAGGAATCGTGGTTTCATTGCAGAGATGATGTTCTGGCCCAGGATGTATCACAATTCAGCGTTTTTTGCAAGGCTCATGAGTACCTTTTCCTGCAAAAGCCTGAATTCAATGAGAACCAGGGAGCTTAGTAAAAGGCGTAGTAAATCCTCACTATTACATGATGTCTTCTCTATATCCCCTGCACTCGTATTTCGCCGGCGAATACACAGTAAAAAAATGCAGGCCGAATGATTCTTCTACCATAGATAGACGTATACGATGGCAATTTTATTAAGCATTACCGCCAGATTTGTTACCGATGCCGCAAAAACACACCTGCATGAGATGAACTGGTCAGCTACAGGCCCCGATGTTTTTGTCTTTTCCAGCGGATTCAAAAATGCTATGCTGTCCTCGGTTCGAGCAAAACATTATGCGTAAATGGTTCAAGAGTATCATTAAGTGGGGCATTTTGTCGGCACTGGTGGCCGGTGGTGTGTATATGTGGAAATTCTCGCCGGTAGAGGCGGAAAGCAAGCCGGTGAAGAACGCTGAGCTCCAGGTAACGGTATTCGGCACGGGCACACTCGAAGCCAAGACCCGCGTTTCCATAAGCCCGTATGAAACGGGGCAGATTCTGAAGCTTCATGCCGACCAGGGGGACAGCATCGCCGCAGGAACGCTTCTGGTGGAGATGAACGCTGAGGATATTCTGCAGCAGATGTCCGTGGCAGAGGCCGATTTAGCCATATCCCGCGCGGCGCTGCAGCGTTGCGATGCAGAGATTGAGGCAGCAAAGGCCACGATGGAATACACGAAGGTCACCTTTGAGCGCATGGAGAAACTGCTGCAGACAGGCTCCGTCTCACAGACCGACTTTGATAAAAGCCGTCAGGCGTATCAGGTATCCTCGGCGACTCTGAACCAGTCCGAGAAGCGCAGACTGGAGGTGGAGGCCGAGATTGTGCGCCACGAGGCTCAGATAAAGTACTATAAGAGCAAACTGGCCGAAACCCAGTTGAAAGCGCCGTTCGATGCGCTGGTCATCCGGCGAAACCGCGAGCAAGGCAGCATCGTGAATCCCGGTGTTTCCATCATGGATATTGTGGATACCTCCCAGATATGGGCTTCGGTGTGGGTGGACGAAACGGCCATTGCCAGCATTCGCCCCGGGATGAAGGCAGATATTGTTTTCCGCGCGCTGCCGCAGCAGAAGTTCACCGGCACGGTGTGCCGCACCTCCCGCGAGACGGACAGAGAGACCCGCGAATACCGCGTGGACATCGCACCCGATACCCTGCCGGAGGACTGGGTGCTGGGCCAGCGTCTGGAGGTGTTCCTGCATGCGGGCAAGGTGGAGAATTGCCTGGCAGTACCCAACAACCTGATTTGCCGAGAGCAGCAGCGCACCTTCATTCTGGTGGAGGAAGAGGGCCGAATCGTGGAGCGCGACGTGAAAATCGGGGTGCAGACTCGCGAACAGACACAGATTCTCTCCGGACTAAGCCCTAGCGACCGGGTTATCATGCATCCCCTGAAGCACCGCGAACACGTCAACCGCCGCATTGCTCAATGATTAATCTGGCTTTCAAGGATATACGCCACAATCTGGGGCGTTTCCTGCTGACCACCGCCGGCATCAGCCTCCTGCTCATTGTGGTGATGGGCATGGGAGGCATATACCGGGGTCTCATTCAGGAAGCCACACTTATCATCGACCGCGCCGGGGCAGATATCTGGGTGGTGCAGAAGGATACCAAGGGGCCGTTTGCCGAAGTATCCAGGCTGCCCCGGAATCTGGAATACCGCATTGAGGCGGTGGCGGGTGTGGCCTCAGCAGAGCCCTTTGTCTCGCACACGGTGCAGCGCAATAAAGACAACCGCGTGCTGCGCCTTACCATTCAGGGCGTGGCAGATGACGGCTCATGGCTTCCCCTTATCCAGGGGCGCGCCCTGCAAGCCGGTCATTTTGAAATGATGGCCGATAAATCGGCCAGGCTGCCGCTGGGCAGCACATTGAAACTGGGCAAGGATGTCTACACGGTCGTCGGTATCACAGGGCGGATGAACTCCCCCTCCGGCGATGCCATGGTCTTCCTGTCGCTGAATGATGCCATGGCGGTGCAATCCGATATACCGGCGGAAACCATCCGTCTGGAACGCCATGCGCGTCTGCAGCGATTCGACACCCTGCCGCAGGGCAATACATCGGTAGATCATGCAGATATTCTGATGAGCGAGACCAGCCGGCCCGCAGCCCTGCCCGGCAGGCAGATAAGCGCCGTGCTGGTGAAAGTGCTCCCCGGGCACAGTGTCGAAGCAGTGCTGGAAAAGCTCCGCTCCATACCGGATGTGACAGCTTACACAGCCGATGAACAGCGGGAGATTATGCTCAGCGGCTTTGTGGCCCGCTCCCGCAAGCAGCTGTTGCTCTTCCGAACCATCCTCATCATTGTTTCAACGGTGGTCATGACGCTCATCCTCTACACACTTACGCTGGATAAGCTGCACGATATTGCCATGCTCAAGCTCATCGGCGCGCGCAATGGAGTCATTATAGGCATGATTCTGCAGCAGTCGCTGCTTATCGGCGCGCTTGCCTTCGGCATGGCGCGGTTCTGTGGCGAGTGGGTGTATCCGTTCTTCCCCCGCCGCGTGGTGCTGGTCAGTCTTGATTTGTGGGTGTTATTCGGCATCGTTGTCGGCATATCTGTGCTGGCCAGTTGCGCGGGTATCATCAAGGCTATGAAAACCAACGCCGGGGAAATACTCTCATGAAACCTGTCGCTCTTTCTGCAGAAAATCTGTGCAAGACATACGGCGCCGGAGAAACGGCGGTGCATGCGCTGGACCATGTATCGTTCTCCATGCATGCCGGGGAAATCGTGGCACTGCTCGGCCCCTCTGGCGCGGGCAAATCCACACTGCTGACGGCCCTGGGGCTTATCCAGGCACCGAATTCGGGGCGCATTTCCATCGGTGGTAAGACCGTCTTCGATGATGAATACCGGGTCAATGTGCGCGATTTCCGCCGAAACAACATAGGGTTCGTGTTCCAGAAAGCCAACCTGCTGCCCTTTCTCACCGCCCGGGAAAACATCCGCATCGCCCTGGAGGTCAATGATGCCACAACCAGGGAATCGAAACAGGCAGCAGATGAGTTGCTGGAGCATTTTGAATTAAGTGCGAGAAGGAACTTTCTTCCCAGTCAGCTTTCCGGTGGTCAGCAGCAGCGCGTAGCCATAGCCAGAGGACTGGCAAACAAGCCCAGTCTGCTGCTGGCAGATGAACCTACAGCCGCACTCGACAGCCACATGGGACGCAAGGTAATGGAGCTGCTTAAGAATGTAGCACATTCACACAACACGGCCGTGCTGGTTGTGACCCACGACCACCGCGCCATTGATGTATTTGACCGCATCTTCATCATGGAAGACGGCAAGCTCCGCGAGAAGTGAGGCATCTCCTGCATTTCTGTGCAGCAGATTATGAGCTGTCGTCTGCAAGGCTGGCTCATAAGGAGCCCCCCCGTCAGAGGAGCATGCCAACGGCGAGGGCAAGCAGCAGCAATACGGCCCC
This sequence comes from Akkermansia sp., assembly GCA_045631705.1. Lineage (GTDB taxonomy): Bacteria > Verrucomicrobiota > Verrucomicrobiia > Verrucomicrobiales > Akkermansiaceae > Akkermansia. The sequence continues at coordinate 26,934 of JAZQVE010000080.1, forward strand.
GGCCGCCGCGCCCCAGCGCAGAGAGCTGCGCAAAGCCTGCCCCAGCAGCAGCCAGATGCCGAAATAGGCGATGAAGGCGAAAATGGCAATCCCCTGGAAGGAATGCAGAGAAAAGTCCCCACTGGGGGAATCGTTTACATGGTCGAGATACCCGGCGGCAGGTTTACCCAGCCTGGCCTTCGCCATCGGGTCAGCCATATCCAGAGTGTTGCCGCGCTGGCGCCCCACCAAGGTCACCTCTACACCGGAAGGCAGCATGGCCAGGCGCGCATCGCCTGCCTCCACCCATTTGACACCGGGCGTATTGATAGCAAAATAGCAGAAAGGAGTCGCACCCGTGGCATACAGGCCTTGAACCTGCCACTTCCCCAGCTGCAACGCATCAGCATAACCAACCGTGCTGTACTTCTGAATCTCGATTACTCCGGGGTAGCTTCCCAGATTCCCTGCACTCACCGTCTCATCAGTACACAGCGGTCCCGTCACCCGCACCATACACCCCTCATACGCCGGGTCAATCGAATCCACCTGGGCGGCATACACGCGCTCGCTCTGCCAATACTCCTTGAGCATGCCGGCCTCTACACCCAGCAGAGCAAGCATGACCAGCATGAACAACCCGCCCAGAATCACAATCAACGGATTGAACAAGGCCCACACCATACCTGCTGCCACTGCAGCTTTCTTCTCACAACTTTCCATGACTCACTTATATTGGGTTAACATCAACGAGTAAAAATAAGACAGACCCTGCGCTCAACGCCTTGATTGTATCAGGATTCGACCTTTTCTGCAAGTCCCTGCCGCAAGGCAGATAACAGTGACTGCAATGTTTCAGTAGAACGGGGAACATGGTCACTGCTGTTTTTCCTTTCTGAAGAGCCACAGAAGTGCCATAAGTAATAAAATGCCAGCAAGACTGCGCAGGCAGCCGATTTCACCGGAATACAGCCAGTAGATGTTGGTATACAATATAAAGCAACCAGTAACCAGAAGCACCCAATATTTCATGCGGGTCCTTGTTCCTGCCGCTTTTATGTGCTGATATATAGCCCAGACTATCATCAACACAGCTGTAGCGATGGAACCAAGACTCCAGATGAGATGCTGTAACGTATCTATCTGCATTAATCCCATATCCCCCTGCTCTGGTTAACCGATATTTCCGCCACATCCGCAAAAAACGACTCTGCCATATAGACGCCAGCGGGTGGCGTTTTGTTAAGCGATACCGGGATTTTGTTGTCAATGCAGCAGAATACAAGCACTGCCCTGGTAAGGTCAATTATTCAGCAAAGCCCATAGAACAGAGACGCTCACCCACGAGCGGTAAATTCAACCACACAGCATACAGCATCCTCCACCGACAACACAACATGGGCCATGTTGTGGCCATGGACGATGGAGGGCGAAATGATGCTGCCGGGCAGAACGGCCTTTTTGTATTCCACTCGCAGGCCGCCTACCGCGAAATCCTCCGGAAGCAGCTCCAGCGCCATGCGGATATACTGGGCATTATTCACGTGGTTGTTGTAGTCAATATCATTCCGCTGCACCCGGATAGGCTCCAGCGGTGTCAGCGGGGCATCCGGCAGCACAATCTTGCGGGAGCCATAGGTCATATCCAGCCTTGGTGGGAGCTGGAGCGAGTCCTGCACATCCCTGGGAATTCGGCTCAGCCGCCCCGTTTCCAGATTGGCATAGGCCGCAATCACCCAGGTTTTGTAACACGCGTTGCCTTCGGCATCATAGATGGCGGTGTTGCGATAGCCTAGAGCACCCTGAACATCATAAACAAAGCTGGTGCAGGTAAGTTTCTCCATCAAAGAGGGCACGCGCAGTACCTCAAGCTGCCGGAAATTAACGACCGGGGTTACCTGATTCTCCGCGAGCCATTCGCAGAAAGCCGAATCCTCCATGAAGGAGATGACCGAGCAGTCCTGCATCCACTGCAAAGCAGAAAAGAGCTTCATCTTTCCGTTCTTGTCAGTCTGGCTGGATGATACAATACTGGAATAGGTAAGCTTTTCCATTTCGACAAATCACGATTTGGCGGGGGCTCAAATCCTTCGGAGCACGGGACTTCAGTCCCGAAAACATAACCGTTGGGGGGACTAAAGTCCCCCGCTCCGACCAGAAACATCCGCCCGACAAACTCCCATTTAGCGCATAAAGAGGGGGCTGGCTC